>SLSB01000251.1 GCA_007130675.1 Candidatus Hydrogenedentota bacterium
GGGTCGTCAGACGTCCGGCACAAGGCCGGACGCTACAGGGAGAACGCATCTCGTATCGTTTACGACGAGAACTCGTTCTTGCTGGGTATAGACAATTTCTCACAGGGTGAAGAAGCAGGTTTTCCTGCATGTTTCGAGACCATAGGTGAGGGAACTTCGTACGAGCCTCTTCAACTGCTTTTTCAAGGTTCACAGCTTTCAATTGACGGGCATGCGAGTCCTACGCAAACGGTTTTACATGAATCGATTGCAATTCTCGGATAACGCAGGCTGCCGTGAAATATCCCAGAACAATCTGTCTGCGGAAAAAGCATGTGCTTTCTTCGCAACCCAAGCCCGCGCATATCTCGCCAATTCAGGCGTGCCTGCGTTGGTGAGATATTGCGGCTAGAACGGGACTTCGTCGTCCTCGTCGCCCTCGACGGGCCGGGTGTCGTAGTTGCCGGGCTCGTATTCGCCCATACCGGGCGGAGGTTCTTTGAAACGTTCGGCGGCTCCGCCTTCGACAAGGTCACGGAAGCGCTGCATGGGCTTGTCGAACAACAGGTGGAGATAACCGGTAGGGCCGTTGCGCTGTTTGGCCACGTCGAGACGGATTTTGTTCTGATGCATGGACTCGCCTTCTTCGGCGGGCAGGCGCGAGAGCATCAAAACCACGTCTGCGTCCTGTTCGATAGCGCCGGATTCACGCAGATGAGACAGTTTCGGAATACCGGAGTCGTCTTTTTCGGCCTCGCGGCTCAATTGCGACAACGCCAACACGGGCACCTGCAACTCGCGGGCGAGTCCTTTTACGGCCCGCGAAATCTCCGAGATTTCCTGCTGGCGGTTTTCCGCCCGTGCGCCCGCGTTCATGAGTTGGAGGTAGTCTATGATGATCAGGTCGAGGTCGTGTTGCGAAGCATGGCGCCGCGCCTTCGAGCGTAACTCGAGTATGCTGATATTGGGCGTGTCGTCAATGAAAATCGGGGCATTGTTGAGCTTGCCCGCCGCGCTTTGAAGTTTGGGAAAGACGTGCTTGGCCAGAAAGCCCGTGCGCAGCTTGCCCGAATCGATTTGACCTTCCATGCAGATCATGCGTTGCACGAGCTGTTCTTTGGCCATCTCGAGGCTGAAAATAAGGACGGACTTCGTGTTTTCCACGGCGATGTGCCGCGCCATGTTGAGCGCCAAGGCGGTCTTCCCGACCGATGGCCGCGCCGCCAGAATCAGCATGTCCGAGTCTTGCATGCCCGAGAGCAGTTCGTCGAGTTTGGTGAAGCCCGTGGCAACGCCCGTGATGCCGCTTTGTGACTTGATGATCGTCTCGATCTTTGTGACCGCCGATTGGAGCAAGGCCCCCACGTGCTGAATGGGATTGAGCTGGCGCTTCTCGGCAATGGCGAAAATGTCGGCCTCGGCGCTGTCGAGCAAAGCATTTACGTCTTCGCGCCCTTCGTAAGCCCTGCCGATGACGCGCGTACAGACCGTTATGGCGCGCCGCAACACAGCCGTATCAAGCACGATGCGGGCGTAGTGCTCGATGTTGGCCGCGGTGGGCACGGCACTGGTCAATTCGGCCACATAACTCGCCCCGCCCGCGTCCTCGATGGTCCCGTCGCGGGAGAGCTGATGCACCAGGGTGGTCGAGTCCACGCCGGCGTTGTTGCGGTACAAGGACAGCATCCCCGCATACAGATGCTGATGCGCGGGGGCGTAGAAGACTTCGGCGGGATTCTCTCTGAGAATCTCGACGGCGGTGCCGATGGCCTCCGGTTCGAGCAGCATCGCCCCGAGCGCCGCCCGCTCGGCGTCTATGTCGTGCGGCGGCGTGCGGTCAAACACCGGATCGGATTTGGGGCGTATTGCCACCGGAGATTACTCCTTGGCCGACGCTGCTTCCTTGGGCGCTTCCTCGGTGGTTTCGGGGTGTGCCTTGGCCGGAGCTTCCTCGGTTGGCGCTGCGCCGGCCTCGGCCTCGGGCTGCTCCGAGCTCACCCAGACCTTGATATCGGCCGTAATGTCTTTCATCAAGCGCACGGGCACCGAATAGATGCCCAGAGTCTTGATGGGTTCCTCGAGGAGAATCTGCTTCCTGTCGAACTCGTGGCCCATTTCGTGCAGTTTCTGCGCGATCATGGCTGTCGTGATCGATCCGAAGATCTTCTCGTTTTCGCCCGCCCGCGCCTTCAGTTCGACGGTCACCCCCTCGAGGGCCGCAGCCTCCTGGGTCAATTCCGCGCGCACCTTCTCCTCGCGGCGCGCAATGAGACGGCGTTGATGTTCCATCTCTTTTGCGCTGCCCGAATCCGCCGGTACGGCGAGATTGCGCGGAAACAAATAGTTGCGGGCGTAACCATCGGCCACATTGACCGTAGCACCCATATCACCGAGGTTCGCCACATTCTCATTCAGGATTACCTTCACGGCATCCACCTCCTCTATAAGTGTCCCGGCGGTCTATCCGCCGCCAGCCAGACGTTTCCCATGCACACGCTATTCGCCGTCGCCGTCGCCCGAGCGGTCGCGCAGTTTCTCGCGCACGGCTACAACGCGGTCTACCTTGACGCGCAGTTCCCACCACGTGTCAAACAGCCCGACAATACTCAGCAGCCATCCACCCGCATACATCAGGAACAGCACCAGCGCCGCAACGACAAACACGTGGGGCTGCAAATGGCGCACCGCGTATACGACAATGCCGACCCCATTGAGCCAGTATATCGCAGCGAGGCCAATCGCGCCATTCCATGCCACGGCGCGCAGCACATCGTGCGATGCGCGCTGTTCAACAAACCACAGCCCCGCACACGCAATAACGGGCCAAACAAGCCACTCCGGCGGCCGCATGCTTGCGAACGTCGTGCGCGGTCCCGGCATACCATGGCGTATCCGCACCCAGAAGGCCGTGACGCCCACCGCCAGAACAGCGCCCGTAAGAAACGAAGCAAACGTCAGCCCGATACTGACATCGGCCCAGCGCTCGACCAGTATCCACCGGAGAAACTCGAGCACCGCTTCGTGCTCGGCAGGGTCCTCGGCAGCTCCGCGCATCTGGACCTCGAAGGCTTCATACGACGCGGCCGCCTGGCGCTGCCATCCGCTCCACGTCATGTGAAACATCACAAACCCAGTGAAGGCCCCGAAGGTCACTGCCGTAAACACCGCCACCACGCGGCCGAACGGCCACGCGTGGCGTATCCCCTGTCCGAGCACAAGGCCCGCCAGAACAAACAGCGCATAAAACACGCCTGCGGGTATGCGCAACGTCACCATACCACCGATTGCCGCCGCGCCCAAAACTGTCACACCAGCCAACCGAGGGCGCCCGACCGCCCAATGGACGGCAGCCAGCAGCGCCAGCGGCGCCGGTGCAAGTGGATTTGCGCCCGCCCACGATAACGCGGCACAAAACAGCCCGGCCACAGCAAATGCCAAGGCGTGGTGCAGTCCTGCCGCGATGCCGCTGGCGGACACGCCGTCGCCCCGGCTAATCCGCCACGTAGGGCAGCAGCGCAATCTGCCGCGCCAGCTTGATGGCGCGCGTCAACATGCGCTGATGCTGGGCGGTGGCGCCGGTAATACGACGCGGAATAATCTTACCGCGCTCGGTAACGTAATGTTTGAGAAGGTTTACGTCTTTGTAATCAATATATACAACCCGGTCGACCGTCAGGCGGCACACCTTGGCCCGCCCTGTACCGCGCTTCTTTTTTCTGCGCTTCTTCGACCGTTTACCCATCGCTCTTGCCATAATACGTTGCTCCTAGTGCACAAGGGCTAAAAAGGAACGTCGTCCTCGGGAACCGGCTCTTCGATTTCCCGCGGAGCGGGCCGACTGCCGCCGCCGCTGTCCGAGTCCCAATCCAACGTTTGGATGCGATCCGCTTGCACCTCGATCTTGCTGCGTTTCTGACCGGTATTCTTGTCTTCCCACTGGTCCATCCGAAGCCAGCCTTCGACCATGATCGGGCGGCCTTTCTTGAGGTTTTCACCACAATACTCGGCCGTGCCGCGCCATGCCACAACGTCCACGAACACCGTTTCTTCGCGACGTTCGCCCTCGCGGGTCTTGAAATTGCGGCTAACGGCTACGCCCATTCGGCACAGAGGGGTTCCACTTTGCAAATAGCGCAACTCCGGGTCGCGTGTCAGGCGGCCCGCCAAGAACACCTTGTTCAATTCCGGCATCCGCAGATCCGACATCCGTCCATCCCTCCAAGCTTGATGCGTTAATCGTCTTCAGATGCTGCCGACCGCGCGGGCCGCCTTCTGCGGCCCCGGTCATCATCGTCATCATCGTCGTCGTCGCGATAACGTGACCCGTATCTTCTGCGGCCGCGGTCATCATCCTCATCGTCGTCATCGCCGCCCGACGCGCGCGAAGCCGTGCTTGCCTGCACCTCCGCCTGTCTGCGCCGTTCTTGTTCGGCTTCAAGCCGTAACGTGTGCTCATCGAAATGGACTACCAGACTGCGTATGATGGGTTCCGCCAGCCGGAAATGCTTCTCAAGCTGTTGGATCAACTCCGGCTGCGCTTGGAACCGCAGCAACACATAGCAGCCCTCGGTGCATCGCTTGACCTCGTAGGCCAATTTGCGTTTGCCCTGGATCTCCGAGCGCACGACAGCTCCACCGTTGTCCGTCACGAGCTTCTCAACGCCCGCGGCTATCGTCTGGATCTCATCGTCCTCCACTTCCGGGTGGACGATGTAGAGCGCTTCGTATGTCCGCACTAGTATTCACCTCCTTCAGAAATTGCTTTTTCCCACAAGCCAGAAACGCAAATCATACCAAACAACGCCGCTCCGCTCAAGTGTCAACCAAAAGGTGGAAAAGGAACCCGCAACACGGTATGCTTGCGCGCTATGAACGTTTTAAAGCGACTGCAAACATCGGCATTGTGTTTCCTTGTCTGTGGGCTCAGCGCGGTGTTTGCCGCGCGGGCCGATACCGTGAACTTCGCGCCAACACCCCCGGACTATCCCACCCAACGGTTCGGCGATTCCTACACGGAAGAGCCCTTTGCGCCAACCTATGCTGAACGGCGGCAAGCCTACATCGATTTTGTCCTGCGCAATCCCGGCAACAGCATATTTTCGGAGGCCGTTCGGCTGTCACAAGGTGTTCTACCCGACGAAGCCCGGATGGCCACCGCGTTGGACGACATCGATGCCCGCAGAGACTGCTCGGACTTCCGCATGAATGGATTGCTTCGCGTGATGTATCAATTCGGGGATAGTCCGCTGCTCAGCGATGCTTTCAAGGCAAAAGCCAAAGACTCGATTCTCGGGTACAAGTACTGGCCGGACGAGCCGGGCATCGACTCGATGTGCTACTGGTCTGAAAACCACTACATCATGTTCGCGACGGCGGGCTACCTGGCGGGCAAGCTGTATCCGGATGAGGTGTTTACAAACTCGGGGCGCACGGGCGCTGAACAAGTCGAACGGTTCAGGCCGCGCCTCCAAAAATGGATGGACCTGCGGTTCCGAACGGGGTTCAGCGAGTGGCTCTCGAACGTGTATTACAACGAGAACTTCCCGCCCCTGCTCAATCTGGTGGATTTCGCCGACGACACCGAGCTGTCGGAACGTGCGACGATACTGGTGGATCTTCTGCTTGCCGACATGGCTCTGAACA
>SLSB01000002.1 GCA_007130675.1 Candidatus Hydrogenedentota bacterium
CCGGCTGCCTTCCGGCACTATTGAGCAGCATCTCGAGGCCGTGCGTAACGGGGGTGACGTACACAGTGCCCGGTATTTCTACGCAGCCGCGTTTGGCCGTTCGTATTGGTATCAGGGCTTTGCGATGAGTAACGTCGAAGAGTTTTACGGTGTGTGGAACGCCACGGGTATGCACATGGGGTCGAGTCCGCCCTGGATGCCGCCGACCTTTCCGCCCGGAACGCTTGTTGGCGCCAGCCCCGTGACGATGGGCGTGTGGCAGAAGAATTGGGACGACGATCTGACCTTGTCGAATAAGTTGGACTGGACGGCCATCCCGGGCTCGGGCTTTGGCGGCGGAACTACGGTGAGCCGGCTGCGCGAGGGTATCGAGCGGTTTGCGATCACCGACATCAACAACCCCGCGGCCTCGGCGCAAGCCCAGAGCGAGTTGGTCGTGATGTTCGACACGTTTGGCAGTTTCGACGACGCGGACGCCGCGGCCGGCGGCGTGGTGTTCAACCACATTCCCGGCGGGTGCAACGTGTTGTTTATGGACGGGCATGTCAAGTTTGTGCGGTATCCGGGCCGGTTCCCGATCATGACCGACGCCGAAAACGGTTATGGCATCCCCCGGCAAGTGGGACATTATGGGTTGGGTTAGCACTCGAGCAAGACGGATGTGGCGGTCCGCGTATCTCCGCTGGGGATGCGCGGGCCTGCTGTGTGCCACGCTGACCGCTTGCCACCAGCACAACGAGCCGGTGGTGACGGGCACCGCATTGATGCAGTCAGTTGTCCAGGATGTCCTGGGTGGCGAAACGGCGCCCGCGGTGCTGATTCCCCCGGGAAGCTGTCCGGGCCATTATGATATGCGCCCGAGCGATATCGAACGGGTGGCCCAGTGCGAGGCGCTGTTGCTGCATCCATGGCAGGTTGACATGCCCAACGTGGCCAGTGTCATACGCGCCTCGGGCATCACGCCCGAGCGCGTGTACGTGGTGCCGGCGCAAGGCAACTTGATGGTGCCAGAGGCCTATGCGCATGCGCTCGAGGCGGTCGCGGAGGTTCTCGCCGCCAACGGACTCGCTACTTCGGACGCGTCTGCGAGGGCGACGAAGCGCAGCGCCGAAGCACGCGCGCTCGGAGAAACGCTCGAGGCGCGCCTCGCCGCGGCCGGCACGCGGGAAACGGTGGTGTTTTGCCAGAACATGATAGCCCCATTTGTCGAATGGGCCGGGTTTTCGGTCGCGGGCGTGTTCGGACGCTCCGAGGACCTCAGCGTCGGCGATGTCGAAGCTTTGGTGCAGCTTGGCAAAGCCAGCGGTGTTTCGCTTATCATTGACAACATGCAGAGCGGCGATGAGAAGATGGGCGCTGTTCTGGCGCGTGAGACCGGGGCTGAGCGAGTCATTCTCTCGAACTTTCCGGGCGGGCTGCCCGGCACCGGCACGTGGGATCTCGCCGTCACGCGCAACGCCGAACTGATTTTTGACGCGCTCGAGCGTGTCGCCCAATCGGCGCAATAGCCCTCGGATTCGCCACGGCACAGCCAAGTATTGTGTAGCATGCCCGTATCGGCCAGGATTCGGCCACGGACCAACTGCGCATGTAAGGGCGGCTTGGTCAAGGCCACGCTGAAGCCCGGAACAGCCCACTGGTTTTATGAACAACGACGTCATCATACTCGACAACGCACGGGTTGCGATCCACGATGCGGTGATTCTGCGCGACATCACGCTGACGGTGCCGCGTGGCGCGTTCGTGGGCATTCTTGGCCCGAATGGCGCCGGCAAGACGACGCTGTTGACCCTGCTCAACGGACTTCACCACCCCACATCGGGTAGCGTCACGGTCCTCGGCAGGCGGCCGCACACGCACGAAGGGCATGCGTTGCGCTCCGAGATAGGATATGTCGCGCAAGTGGACCCGGTCGACCGGCGGCTGCCGATCTCGGTGCGCGAGACGGTGATGGTGGCCCGGTATGGCCGTCTCGGATGGTTACGGCGTCCCGGTCCGAAGGACCGTGCTTGTGTGGCCGAGGCATTGGCCGCGGTGGATATCGAACACCTTGCGGACCGCCCGCTCGGGCATTTGTCGGGGGGCGAGTATCAGCGCGTGGCGATTGCCCGGGCACTCGCGCAGGAACCGCGCATCTTCCTGTTCGACGAGCCGACCGCCTCGATCGACCCGCGGGTACAGTCCGAGATTGTCGCGCTTGTCGAGGCTATCCACAAGACGCATGACGTGACTTCATTGTATGTGACCCACGATCTGAATACGCTGCCGATGAGCTGCACCACGGTGATGCTGATGCGTGACGGAGCGGTGTGGGCCTCGGGGACGCGCGACGAGATGCTCGATGAAGCGCGGCTTACCGAGTTGTATGCGGGCGCGCCCGTGCGCGAGGCAGGTGTGTGATGTGGGCCATCCTCGGACGCGAGTTTATGCAGCATGCGCTCGTGGCGGGACTGTGCGCGGGGATAAGCTGCGGGCTGGTGGGCGTATTCGTGGTGACCATGCATCTTTCGCTGCTGGGCGTGTGCGTGGCGCATGCCGCCTTTGCGGGGGCCATGCTCGGGATCTGGCTGGATTTCGACCCGATCTGGGGCGCGCTGGCGTTCAGTCTCGCGGCCGCGGCGTTCGTGGGGCCGCTGGCAGACCGGGGCCAGTTGAACCCGGACAGCGCGGTGGGCATCGTGTTTTCGTTCATGCTGGGGCTGGCGTTTCTGTTCGTTGGGCTGACGCCCGGCGCAAAGACGCAGGCCTTGAGCCTGTTCTGGGGCAACATCCTCACGGTAACCACCACCGACCTGGCGTATCTGGTCGCGGTTGCCGCGCTGATCGTGCTGTTTCTGGTGTTGTTCTTCAAGGAAATTCAGGCGGTGGTGTGCCATCGCCGCGTGGCGTATTCGGTCGGCATTCCCGCCACCGTGGTGTTCTACGGACTGCTGTTCGCGACGGGCGCGACGGTGGCCGTGTCGCTGCGCACTGTCGGCGGCCTGCTCATTTACAGCCTGCTGCTGAATCCCGCCGCGGCGGCATTTCAACTGACCTACAGCCTGAAGCGAATGTTCATCTTGGCGGCAGCGTTCGGCGTATTCTCGTGCTGGATAGGCCTGGCTTGCTCGTATTTCTGGGACTTGCCCACGGGCGCAACGATTGTGATCACTTCTTCGATCATCTTCGCTGTCGCCTTGGCAATCTCCCCCAAACGAAGGATGTCTTCATGGCGGATTTGACGGAACGCGGCATGAAACGCCGCATCGAGGCTTTCTTTGACGAGCTGGCGCCCACGTGGGACCACAAGGTGGCGGCCCCCTACGCGCCGCGTCTTGCCGAAATGCTCGATGAACTGGGCATTGCAACGGGCGATGCCGTGCTCGACGTTGGCGCGGGCACGGGCGTGCTGGCCGGGCTGCTTGTGGATCGCGTTGGCCCAACGGGCCGGATCGTTGCCGCGGACTTGTCGCGGGGCATGTTGCGCGAAGGCAGGGCTTTGCGCAGGAACGACCGCATCGTGTGGGTACAGGCTGACGTGCTCGAGACGCCGTTTCCGGCATCCGTTTTCGACTGGGTCCTGTGCTACAGCGTGTTTCCGCACTTCCTCGACCAGCAACACGCGGTGAAGCGGTTTGCCTCGCTGCTCAAACCGGGCGGCTCGTTGGCGGTCTTGCACTCGCAAAGCCGCGAAGCCATCAACGAGCATCACAAGAAGGTGGGTGACGTGGTCGGCGGGCACATCCTTCCCGATGATGACGGTATGACCCGGCTACTCCGCAACGCCGGTCTCGAGTTGCTCCGTCTCGAGAACGCCGAAGACGGCTTTATCGCCCTCGCGCGCCGCCCCGCCAGCGCAGGATGACACCGTCTTACTCCGCCCCTGTTCCTGCGTATAAGGCGCATGGGTCACATACGTCCTATATAGCCTTACCCCTGCAAGCACGCGCCGACTGCCGAAAACCTGACGATATCGCCGGGAATCGTCAGATCCGGAGCGTCTGGTGAGGGATTGCGGCGTATCCTGCGTTTTCGTCGCGATTGTAAGTCATTGTTTCAAAATGCGTTAGCGCATTTCACAGATTTCCCAAGCTCTTGGCAAAACTGGCATGAGTCATGCATAAGTCTTTGCACGCTTGGACAGGCAGAAGGCCCGCCGGCGTGAACGAGTTAAATGTGCTGAGGTCAGTCGTGGCTGTGCAAAGCGGGTGTTCGGCTTTGTGCTCCGCGAAGCCCAAGCGGAAGGGCGGCTGCGATGCTGATGGAATACGAGGGGTTGGCGGACCTCCTCGCGGCCTGTGGAGGCACGTACGGCAATGGCAGAGAAAACAGCAACCGCGTGGGAAAGAGCTATACAGAAATGGTATTGGAGGGATCGGGACATGGCGAACAACTGGGTTCACAAGGAAGATGCGCTCGGGGAAACGCCGCTGGTGCGCGCGATGCGTTGCGGCGAGCGCACGCTCATTGAATTCATGCTGGGCCAAGACAGCGATGAAGAACTGAGCTCGCCACCCGCAACCGCCGAGGCTGCCCTGCAAAGCGCTGCATATTGGGGATCGGCCCAAGCGGTTCACGCCCTGCTCGAAAACGGGGTCAGCGCAACCGACTGCGACCAGTGGGGCGAGACGCCGCTGCACAAAGCCGTCCGAAACGGCCACCGTGAAACGGTCGAAACGCTCATCCAACACGGCGCGCAGGTCAACATGCCTGACGTCCGGGGCTTGACACCCCTGCATTGGGCCTCCCTCTCAGGAGAAGTGGATGTCGCCGAGCTGCTGCTTGAACAAGGCGCCGACTCGCGCGCGGCAGCGGCCCTCTTAGGCGATCTCAGTCCGTGCAATATTGCACGGCTGATGCAATATGACGAAATGGCGGAGGTGTTGGAAGCTCACAGTCTCGCGGCTGTGTAAGGCAATAACACCAGACGAAGGGTTGGACCCCCATGACCGGTGCGCCCTGCCCACCTTTCCAGCCAAACTGCAGGGAATGCCGGACAATTAAGCGCGGGCAGCCACCGAGCGAAAGCCGGACCGCGAAGGTGGACGATTCGCACCGTGGCCCGCGCCAGGGGCCAAATGCCGGGACGGTCTCGCCACGCTGCTCGCCCTCGAGGCCGTCCCGGCTCACTCCCAGCCGGATCTTCACGCCCGGCCCCAAGTCTGACGGCACGGCGGCCGAATCAATAACGCGAACCGCGCTCTTCGCGCGGGCGCGCCTCGTTGACCTTAAGCGTTCGGCCATCCAGATCAGCGCCATTCATGGCATCGATTGCGGCCTGGCCCTCGCTGTCACTAGGCATTTCAACAAACCCGAACCCGCGCGACCGGTTCTCGACACGATCGAAGATCACGCGCGCCGCGCTCACAGCGCCGTGTTGCTCGAAAGCGCTGCGCAAATCCTCATCGGTTGTCGAATACGAAAGATTTCCCACATAAATGTTCATCTAGACGCCCTTTCCCATCCTCACACTTGTCCGGACGTACGCAGCATAGACGGAAAGCAATTCGGCCCTGAGGCATTCAGCAGGAAATTGCCAACACCCGGCGGGATATGCACGTTTGCCTGACTCGGTCTACTATCCACGAACTCCGAAAACCCCTCAATTCAACCGGGCAC
>SLSB01000271.1 GCA_007130675.1 Candidatus Hydrogenedentota bacterium
ATTACGGATGACTGGGGCGAGACGTGGTCGTTCAGCGAGCCGATCGT
Source organism: Candidatus Hydrogenedentota bacterium (assembly GCA_007130675.1). Classification (GTDB taxonomy): domain Bacteria; phylum Hydrogenedentota; class Hydrogenedentia; order Hydrogenedentales; family SLHB01; genus UBA2224. The sequence continues at coordinate 48 of SLSB01000271.1, forward strand.
GGGCGGCGGCAACATCCAGCCCAGTTTCGCGCAACGCAGAGACGGCACCATCGTAACGTACATGCGCGATAACGGCCCGCCCCCGAAACGGATCATGATGTCCGAGTCGCGCGACCGCGGCGAGACCTGGAGCGTGGTCGAAGATCATCCCTATCTCAAAAACCCGGGCGCGGGCGTTGATATCATGGACATGAGCGACGGCGACTGGGTGCTGATCTACAACGATACCGAACAAGGCCGCCACAGCCTCGCGGTCTCGCTGTCGGATGACGAGGGCCGGACTTGGAAATGGACACGCCACATCGAGCTGTTCGAGGAAGGCCAGGGGGCGTTTCATTATCCATCGATTATCGAGGGAAGCGACGGCAATCTTCACTGCACGTACAGCTATTTCGTGCGAAACGAAGATGGCACCCAAGGCAAATCGATCAAGTATGCGACCTTCAACAAGGCCTGGATAAAGGCAGGCGATACGCAGTAAAGAACCGCACAGATTGGCAGTAACCAATGGTCGTCGAAATCCGTTCCGTCGTGAGCATTGACGCCCCGCGCGAAGTCCGCAGGGTAACGCTGTGGGGGTTGGCGGCAAATCTCGGGCTTGCGGTGCTGAAGTTCGTTTTCGGACTGATGGCCGCGAGCCAGGCCCTCGTGGCCGATGCCGTGCACAGCCTGTCCGACATGGCCACGGATTTTGCGGTGCTGATCGGCCTGCGCTACTGGACCGCTCCGGCCGATGAGGATCACCCCCATGGTCACGGCCGCATCGAGACGCTCGTGAGCGCGTTTATCGGGCTGGTCCTGGCCGGTGTGGCGGCAGGGTTGATCCACCGCGCGCTTCTGACGCTTCACGCCGGCACGGCGACGCGGCCCACGTGGCCGGCATTTGTTATCGCCGTGCTATCCATCGTGACGAAGGAATTTCTGTACCGCATCACGGTGCGGACCGGCGCGCGGGTGCGCTCATCGGCGGTATTGGCGAACGCTTGGCATCACCGCTCGGACGCGCTGAGTTCGGTGCCGGTAGCCGTCGCGGTGCTGGCGTCGCGGTTGCGTCCCGAATGGATTCTTCTCGACCCGCTCGCGGCCATTGTTGTTTCGGTGTTGCTGCTTCACGCAGCGTGGAAGATCACCTGGTCCGCGTTGCGGCTGCTGGTCGATGCCGGGGCGACGGAAGAAGAAACCGCCGCGTTGTCCAGCATCATCGAGCGGACCGAAGGGGTGAAATCGCTGCACGAGCTGCGCACCCGTCATATCGGCTCGGGCCTGCAACTGGACGTGCACGTGTTGGTGGACCCGACGCTCAGCGTGGGCGAAGGCCACAGTATCGCGACCGACGTGAAACAGCGGCTGCTCAACGAAAACGCCGACGTGGCCGATGTGCTCGTGCACGTCGAGCCCTTCGAAGCGCCCTATTGGCGCGATGCAGGAACACACGACGCATCCGAGTAAAAAACGCCGCCCCCGCGCCTTGCGGAGCCGTGCGAGCATCGATGCGGACTGAGTCACCGTTACGTGACGCCTGGGCCCTGATTACCGTCCGGCCTTCTGCGCCAACGGCGAGGTAACGCATTGGCCCATATCAACACCCTCCAGAACGCCAACGGCGCGAACACATGCCAGCCCAAGTGGAATTGAATAATGTGCCTGGCTTTCAGCCCGGGAAGATACTTGGCAATCGCTAGACCCAGCCCTATTGGCTGGGCTGGTATGTAACCGCGCCCTCGGCGCTCCAGAGGGCGTCTTCATGTCGCAGCGAGAACATTCGAGCCCCTGTCGTTCATTTTTTCTCACACTGCTATATCCATCAAGAACCACTTGGGCCAAGGCACTCAGAAACTGTTTGTTTTCGTTGGGTGAAACTGACGCGAGAGCACTTGGGTCGTTAAATCAATAGTGCTTGCAGATGGGTTTCTTCCGCCCCCGCGCCTTGCGGAGCCGTGCGCAAAAGGAGTAGGCTACCTGTCGGAAACCCTGCGATGGAGTGATGCCGATGAGCGAATATGTGCTGGAGATGAAGGACATCGTTAAGCGCTACCCCGGCGTGTTGGCGGTGGACCACGGGCAGTTGACCTTGCGCCCCGGCGAGGTGCATTGCCTGGTGGGCGAAAACGGGGCGGGCAAATCGACCTTGATGAAGGTGCTCGCGGGGGCGATTCCGATGGATTCCGGCGAGATTCTCCTTTCGGGCGAGCCGGTCGCCATCACGTCGCCGCACCACGCCCAACAGCTCGGCATCAGCATGATCTATCAGGAGTTCAACCTGAGTCCGTTCCTCAGCGTGGCCGAGAATATCTTCCTGGGCCGCGAACCGCGCTTAGGCAAGACCCCGTTCATTAATTGGTCGAAGATGTATCAGGACGCCCGCGACCTGCTCGGCCGGGTGCGCACCCGCCTTGATGTACGCAAACCCGTCAACGAGTGCAGCGTGGCCCAGCAGCAAATCGTCGAGATCGCCAAGGCCCTGTCGTTTCGCGCGAAGGTCATCGTGATGGACGAGCCGTCCGCAACCTTGACCGAACACGAGCTCAAAGCGCTGTTCGACCTGATTCGCGGACTGAAAGAAGAGGGCATCGGCATGGTCTACATCTCGCACCGTCTCGAGGAAATCTTTGAGATCGGCGACCGGGTCACGGTCATGCGCGACGGCCAGTACATCGGCACGAAGCCCGTGAGCGAGGTGCGCCGCGAGAATATCATCCACATGATGGTCGGCCGTGAACTCAAAGACGAGTTTCCCAAGGAGCACTTCGATCAGGGCGACGAGGTGCTGCGCGCCGAAGGCCTGAGCATAAGCGGGGCCTTCCAAGATGTCAGCTTGAGCCTTCACAAAGGCGAGATCGTGGGGCTGACGGGGCTGGTGGGCGCCGGGCGGACCGAGGTCGCGCGCGCGATCTTCGGCGCCGACAAGATCGAGGCCGGCCAGATCTATCTCGACGGCAAGCCCGTCACCGTCACATCCCCTCAGGATGCGATCCGCCAGGGCATCGGGCTCCTTACCGAAGACCGGAAAAGCCAGGGGCTGGTGCTGGGGATGACCGTTCGCGAAAACACCACGATGGCCAACCTGAAAGAGTTGGTCAAGTTCATCTTCGTCGATCGCGGCCGCGAGCGGAAGGTCACCATGAAATATGTCGACGACCTGCGCATCAAGACCCCGACCGTCGAGCAGACGACGCAAAACCTCAGCGGCGGCAACCAGCAGAAGGTCGTCTTGGCCAAATGGCTGTTCACCGGCTGCCGGGTGCTCATCTTCGACGAACCCACCCGCGGCATCGACGTCGGCGCCAAGGTCGAGATCTACAAGCTGATGAACGAACTGGTGCGCAACGGCGTCTGCATCCTCATGATCTCGAGCGAACTGCCCGAAGTGCTGGGCATGTGCGACCGGATTCTCGTCATGCACGAGGGTCGGCTGGCGGGCGAGTTGCCGCGCGCCGAAGCCGATCAGGAACGCATCATGCGCCTCGCCACCGGCGAGACACTCGCCACAGCCTAGCGCACAACAGGACCGCCCGTTCGGCAAGGGGGGATGACATGCAGCAGCTTCTGGTGGCCGTGGCTGCACTTCTTGCCGGGTCGGGCCTTGTCTTTGCCGCATACCGGGTGTCTCTCGCACGGAAACTCCGCCGGATATGTGCAGACATCAAAGCCCAGGGATTTCCGCTTACTCTCGAGGAACTCGATGCGTGGCACGAACGCCCGCCAGAGGCCGAAAACGCCGCTGTCCCGCTTCTTGAAGCGCGTGAGATGCTCATTCCAGAAGAAGAACGCGCTCATTGGGAGAGTTTGGACAAAAGCTTGGGTGCGCCGTCCGAATGGCTCCGTCCTTCAATCGAGTTGCCGGACTGTGTGGCCGCCAAGCTGCCGCCGTTGGGAGAGGCGTTGTCGCGGACACGGAGAAACCAGCTGGCCCAATATCTCTACACGCAAAGAGCCGTGCTCGAGCTTCTGTGTACCGCCGCCGCACGGCCCCGGTTCCGCTCGACCGTAGATTTCACGCAATGGCCGGGCAGTTGCTCAATCGATGAACTTGAAGCCATACACGAAGGCGCCGTCCTGCTTACCCGGCGCGCTGCTCTTGATGCGAATGGCCGGCGTTCTGAAGACGCCGCAGAAAACCTGCTGGCTGCCCTGGGTCTTTCCGGACTCCTTGCCCAAGAGCCGACGCTCATAGCGCAAATCTCCCGGGGTACGGCCCTCAACGACTGCCTGGATGCTCTCGAATGGTGTCTGAATGCACATCCCTTTCCGGAAGCCTGTTTGGCCTCGCTTCAGAAGGCTCTCGAAGAAGCCGAGAACACACGGGCCATGGGGCGCGCCTTTGCAGGTGAACGCTGTCTCATCCGCGGCGGTCCCGAGGAAGAATATACCTTCGAATTCGAACTTGGGCCTGATTCTGAGAGCGCAAAGCTCTCGGATATGCTGAAGGAACATCGCGCCACGTTGATTGAAGACAGGGATATTTTCGAGAGCGGTGGCATCAATGTCGATGAAGAGTTGGTTACTTTGGAGAAGCAGATAATCGAGGCCGAAGAACGGGAGCGCTCCTACGAGGAATACCTGACGGAATACGAAAGCAACAAGGAGGAACTTATAGAAGATATCGTAGGGAATGCGCTCACGCTTAGTCCCAAACAGGGTGTTCGCGAGGAATTGCGCTGGCTTACTCTGACCCGCGACATCATTGAGCTCGCCGAAAGACCGCTCGATGACTTGATCGAAGCGTTTCGTAGATTCACGGAAACTCGCATGCTTCCCTCAAGACACGCGGGTTCGGTGTCCGAGCTGCCATTTGATCTGAATTGCGTTTTCGTCGATTTCTGCACTCGCACGCGGGCACGCGCGGCCCGTGTGGCCATCGCCGCCGAACGGTTCAAACAGAAACACGGTGAGTATCCGGAGTCCCTCGAGTGTCTCTGTCCTGAATACCTCGATGCCGTTCCGGCCGACCCCTTTCGCGCAGCCGAGCCCCTCAGCTACGCCCGGACCAGCCAGGGTCATATCCGCGTCTGGAGCAGGGGTCCTTCCACCGACGACGAGCAGAAATGGGGCCAGATCCCCGAAATCCAGTTCCGCGTGGGATAGACGCCGAAGTCATCTGATAGCCCCGATGCGTGACGGTTCATCAGGATTCGCCCACATATCGGGTCCGGTTCTCCGTTGAGGCGCTTGGTTCAGCATGCGGCCGGAAAACACGGCCATCCGCTTCAAAATCATTGCCGTCATTCAGCCGAAAGCAAAATCATGTCAATTTTGTCCATCCTGTCAAGAAGTCTTTCCACAAATCGCGCCGTAGCGAGGTACGCATTGGAGACCTTCCGGTCGTGCGCGCGGCTCGGTCAGGAGACCGTGCCGCAGCAGAGCAAATACAGGCCGATTCCTCGTCCTGGTGGAAACGCCGCCGGGATTGGGCCGTGTGCTACACTCGTGGAATTCACGCAAGGAGGACGGCGACAGACCATGAACATTCTGTGGGTGGGCACGCATCTCTGGTCGAAAGAGCTCGATCTTG
>SLSB01000666.1 GCA_007130675.1 Candidatus Hydrogenedentota bacterium
CGCCCGAGTCGCCGCGAACGAAAAGATCACTATCGCGATGGTGGGCTGTGGCGGCATGGGCTCGCGGCATATCGAGGCGTTGGCCGTCAACGACAACTGCAACCTGGCGGCGGTCTGCGACGTCTATGTCCCGCGCTTTCTCACCGCGCAAAAGACCGCCGAGGATTTGTCTGGCAAAAAGCCCGACGTCTACCAGGATTTCCGGCGCATTCTCGATCGAAACGACATCGACGCCGTGTTCTTTTCTACGCCCGACCACTGGCACCCGCTGCAGACCATCCTCAGTTGCGAGGCAGGCAAGGATGTGTATGTCGAGAAGCCCGCCTGTACGACGGTCGAAGAGGGCCGGGCAATGGTCAATGTGGCCCGCCGTTACGGCGCGGTGGTGCAGGTAGGCACGCAGCAGCGTTCGATGCCGTTGTTCCAGGAGGCCATCGACATCATCCAGTCGGGCAAGCTTGGCGCAATCACCTCGGCGACCGCCTGGATTGGCATAAACAGCCCGCTCGTCCATGAGAGCGTGCGGGAAGTCCCCCGAGGCCTGGATTGGGATCTCTGGCTGGGGCCCGCCCCCTGGCACGAATATACTCAAGAACGTTTCACGGGATTTCGCGCGTTCCACGATTACGCACGCGGCGGCGAATTGGCCAATTGGGGCGTGCATCTGGTCGACATCCTCCACTGGGGCATCCGGCAGGACCGGCCTCTGACCGCGCAAGCCGTGGGCGGCAGTTATCGGGGCGGCGCCGGGGCGGATAACTACGAAGTGGTCGACGCCCTGCTTGAATACCCCGGCTGCACGGTCACTTGGGAGCAGCGCCACAGCAACACACACGCGAACAAAGGCTACGGCATGCGGTTTCAGGGCACGCGCGGCCGTCTTACCATCGACCGCGGGTCGTTCTGGCTCGATAATCTTGCGCCGGACTCGGATTTGACCCCCGGCGAGGTCGTGGGCGCTCCCGAACTCAGTTGGGCCAATCCCGACCATCACAACAACTTCTTCGAGTGCGTCCGCGCACGCACGAAACCGCGCACGGATATCGAGATAGGCGTGCGTTCGACGACCGCTGTTCTCTTGGCGGGTATTGCGCTGGAAGTGTCGCGCAAACTTGTCTGGGACGGCGACGCCGAGCGGTTTATTGGAGACGCGGAAGCCAACAAACACCTGACCCGGCCCTATCGCGCGCCGTGGCGGTTGGATGCGTAGGGAGCGAACCATGTGCACACGGAATCCGATCCTCGCGGCATTGCTCGTATGTGTCGTGGCCTTGGGCGCGTTCGCCAGCGAACTCGACCGGCTCGTGAGCGATATTGCAGGCGGTGACGAACAGGCGCGGGCCATGGCCCGCCAACTCCTGCCCCGTCACGGAGTCGAGGCCATCCCCAAACTCGTCCCATTGCTGAACCATGGGGACATGGCTGTCAGCAAGGCCGCGTTTAATGTCATTGAGGACCTCGTGAACATGGCGGGCGCGCCGGGGCGTTTCGACGACCGGCTTTTCGCGACCGCTGAAGTGATGAAACTGTTGCAACCGGGGCAACCGGCCGAGATGAAGGTCAAGGGCATGCGGTTGCTCCCCTTGATTGCGCCATCGACGTTAGACCTCGAGCCCCTCGCCGTCCTGCTCGACGACGAGGAACTGCGCGAAAAGGCGCGGGCCTGTCTTCAGCATATCGGTTCGAGCAACGCCGCGAAGATTCTCCTCGAGGCGGTTGCCGGTGCGGACCCGGCATTCGCGCGCGCGCTCGTGGATGCCGCCGGGCGCATCGAGGTGCCCTCGGGCATCGAGCCCCTCGAACGCGTCGCTTCGGAGCACACGGCTCCCGAGGTGCGGGCCGCTGCGTTAAACGCGCTCGCATGGACCGGCGACCCGGCGCTGATTGCTCTGTTTCGGGAAGTCCGCGGCAATGCCGACGAGGCCAATCGCATCGAGTGCGAGCGGGCTGCCATCCGTCTTGCCGAGAATATGGGCCGAAAGGGCGGAAATTGGCAGCATACCATCGGGTTGTATAAGGAGATCTTGTCTGAAACGGAATTCGACGTCATCACGCGCGCGGCCATGATGGGGCTGGGACGCTTTGGCGACGAAACCGTGGTCGAGCCTGTGGTCGCGGCCGCCGAAGGCCGTTCTTCCGCGGTGCAGGCCACCGTGCCGCCTGCGTTGGAACAGTTGTGGGGCCGTGCGGCAACGCGGCGGATACTCGAGGTCTATCCGAAGCTTGACACCGCCATGCAACTGCGTATGCTCGAGATGTTCGGCAGGAAAGACGACCCGGCCTATCTTCCCGTGCTCGAGGAGGCCGCGGCCAGCGATGACCCGGCCTTTCGCGCGGCTTCGTTGAAGGCGCTTGCATCGTCCCGGTCGATTGATGCCCTGCCCGCGCTGGTTACGATCGCACGCGAAGGTTCGGAGGCCGAGCGGGCTCTGGCCCTCGAGGCCGCCTCGAATGTCGCGGGCAGCCTCGGAACGGCCGGCGACGCCGAAGCCGCGGGCAGGGCGTATCTCGAACTCTTCAACCTAGCCGACGACCCCGCCGTGCGGCGGACCGCCCTCGAGGGTCTTGTACGGCATCCCGTTGCGGACGCGTACGGCGTTATTACGGATTTGCTCGATGACGACGTGTTGAGCGAGACCGCGCATACCGCTTTGCCGGGGCTGTTTGGGGCGCTTGTGAGCGCAGGCGATGAAGACAAGGCCCTCGATGTGTTCGATGCTGTCCTGTGCGGCGGCGCATCCCCTGAGATGCTCGTGGGCATGGTGTCACGCCTGCAGGGCGTCCATACCGCCCTGGACACCACCAAATTGCTGGGCGTCATCAAGGAGTGGCATATCATCGGACCGTTCCAATGGACATCCGAGGATGATTGGGAAACCGCCTTCGTAGGCGAGCCGGACATCGATCTCGAGGAGGTCTACACCGACGGCGACGCGGAACGCCGCTGGAAGGAAGTCACCACGGCGGACGCGCTTGGCATGGTCAATCTGATCGACGTGATTGGGCAGCACGACCACGTGTTTGCTTATGCCTACACCGAAATCGAAGTGCCCGAGGCTACATCCGCGCAAATCCGGCTCGGCTCCGACGATGGCAACGTGGTGTGGCTCAACGGCGAGAAGATATGGGAGCATCGCGTGGATCGCGGCTCCGGCGTCGACCAGGACATTATCCCCAGCCAACTCGAGCAAGGCACTAACCGCATCCTGCTCAAGATCAGCCAGGGCGCTGGCGGCTGGAACTTCATGCTCCGCGTCACCACACCCGACGGCGCCGCCCCGTGGTGAGACGCACGATGTGCCGGGCATTTAGACCGGGCATTTCGGGGGAACCTGTCCTTCCCAAGGCGTTGCTCTGGTATGTTTTCGCGCCGTTGACGCTCCGGAAGTATGATGGCCCCCTTCCGTCACCCCTGCGAAGGCAGGGGTCCAGTCTGCGTTCTTTTGCCAAGCAACGCACGCCGCAAGCGCACATTCGGCTTGGCTGTTTCGGCCCAACGAACGAAGAGCGTTCTCTGCCGCATTCCCGAAAGTCTTCTGGATTCCTGCTTGCGCAGGAATGACGGTGCGAGGCGCACCTCTTGGCACTTGCCCCCCCTTCCATCGTCCCTCAGATTCAGGTATGGTGTGTTTTCGCGCCGTTGGCGCTCCGGAAGGAAAGGGCTTCTGGCCTACCCTGAATCCAAACACCATTGCACTTAGAATATGAATTCGGGGTGCCCCCTTGCCAAATGATCGCTTGTGTTGGGGGCGCGTTCCCACAGACCGGCGCGCCTGTCTCAGCGTGCTGGCGGGGGGGGAACCGTGTGCACATTAATGGTGTTGAACCCGGTTAGCCGGACAGATTGACACAGCTGCAGCCGAATACGCCTTTCGCGACCATCACGGAGTTTCGGTTGCCGCGGAACAAGGATCTTGCTTGAGCGGGATCATGAAGGAGCTGGAAGATGCGAACCACAATGCATTTGGCGATACTGGCGATTCTCGTGCTCGCAGTCGCCCCTGCTATGACTGCTGCCGCCCAGCCCGGCGGTGAGCGCCTCGAGAGACTCAGGGCCGCGGACACCGACGGTGACGGAAGAGTCAGTTTCGAAGAGTTCATGGCTGCCTTTCCCAATGCTACCAGGAAGATGTTTGACCGACTTGATACGAACAAAGACGGGTTCCTTTGTCCACAGGATTTTCGGGGCGGCGTTGCTCGTGAACGTGCCCGGCCCATGCAAAACAGACAACGCATGCTCAAGTTGTTGCGCGAGGCGGACGTAAACGGTGACGGGAAAGTGACCTACGAAGAGATCATCGCCGTGAGGCCCGACTTTCCCCGTGAAATATTCGACCGGCTCGATCGCAATGGCGATGGTGTGCTGAGCCGCGCCGATCTCTTAGCACATGCTCGCGACAGGGTGCTCGGAAACGAGCAGCGGCGGGCCGCCATGATACAAAGGCTCAAGCATGCAGACACAGACGGTGACGGCAGAATCAGTTTCGAGGAGTTCGTGGCAGCCTTTCCCAATGCCAACAAACGAGTGTTCGACCGGCTCGATATCAACGGCGACGGCGTGCTTTGCCGCAAGGACATTGCCCAAGCGAGGGAGGCGCGGCGAGCCCAATGAGGGGTACGGCGGCCTGTGGGCATTTGCGTGGTGCTACGGCCTGTTCTTCTTGGTCTTGCGGCGGAGCATAGCCGCGAAATCGCGGAGCTCCTCGACACCCAACAGGTAACAGCTTCCCAGATACCCCAGCGCGGATGCCGCCAATAGCGCTGTAACCGCACCCAGTAGCGCGGGCGTTGAGACCGGCGGCCACAAGGCTGCAACGTTTGCGTACACGGCGTAGCCGAGTGCCGTCATAATCGCGCCCGCAACCGTCATGCGCAGCAGGGCCGTAAAGAACGCGCTGTTCCAAAGAGGGCCATGGCGCATTGCCAACAGCCAATACAAAGCCGCAAAATTAACCGAATACGATATGACTGTGGCGAGCGCCAGGCCTTGGTAGCCCAGCGGGCGCACAAAGGCGATGTTAAGCAGGATGTTGAGAATCATGCTTGCGCTGGCCACGATCACCGGGGTTTTGGTGTCGCCCACGCAGAAGAAGCCAGTAACGCCCACCTTAATCCACGCGAACGCCAACAGGCCGAACGAGTAGATCATCAGTGCCCGCGCGGTCAGCGCAGTCTCGAGTGGTGTCCAATCGCCGCGCTCGAACAGCAGGCGGATGATCGGTTCTCCAAAAAACAGCAATCCCAGCAGAGAAGGGCAGACAAGAAAGAAACTCTGGCGAAATCCCGTCATCAGCGTTTCCCGGATCTCGTTCACCCTGTTGTGAGCCGCCGCCTGCGACAGCATAGGCAGCACCGCCACGGCGACGGCAAACCCGAACATAGCCAGCGGCAATTGAATTAACCGGTTGGCGAAGTAGAACGCGCTGACGATGCCCTCGCCGAGCGAGCGCGCGAACAGCACATCCACCAGTTTGTTCACTTCGCCGGCGGCTTGCCCCAGCAGTACCGGGCCCATCAACGCATAGATGCTCCATACGCCGGGATGCGTGAGTTTGAAGTTCGGACGCCAGACGCCGGTCCTGCGGCCCAAGGCGATATACAGCACCGTCAGCTGCGCAACGCCGCCCAGCCAGACCCCAAACAACAGGGCATAGGCCGGGTCGGGAAAAACATTGCGCAAAGCCAAACACGATACGATGAGTGCGACATTGAGCAAGGCAGGCGACCACGACGGTGTGGCATAGTGCCGGACCGTATAGAGCGGTCCCATGGCAAATACGGCCATTCCGATGAAGAACAGGTAGGGGAAGGTCCACCGCGCCAGCGTGGTTATGAGCTCCAAATCTTCGGCAGACAGGATTCTTCCGCCCGTAACAGGCTGCAACGCGTTCAAACCGCTCAGCAATACCGGCGCAAACACCGACCCCAAGACGGTCAGTACGAGCAGAACGAGCAGCATTGTGGACATGGCTGCCGACACGAGTTCGCGGAAGTCTTCTTCACCGTCTTTTTCGAGCGTCTTCGAAAATACCGGGACAAATGCGGCATTGAGGGCGCCTTCGCCGACCATGTCGCGCAGCATGTTGGGCAATTTGAACGCAAGGATAAACGCATCGCGTGACCCCGCCAGCACCAGGGCCCCAATCACCATGTCGCGCACCAGCCCGAGGATGCGGCTGAGCATCGTGCCACCAGCAAAGATGGAGGCCATGCGTGCACTCAGACGTGCCGAAGTCTGTTCATTTCGGCTCATTTGCCTCGAAAATCCCCGGTCAGTCCGCTATTCGGGTTGATGATCCTTGCGGGCTTTGGCAGTTGCCGCCAGAAGGACCAGCACGGCGGTGGTGATGACGGCCACCTGTGGGACGCGCTCGGGCGCCCAAGGCACCGGGCGCTCACCCGGTTGGGGCACCGGAAGCGAGCCCAAACACCGCATGAGCTTGGTGTGCTGCGGTTTCACATCCTCGCGTAAACGGTGAAATGTGCCGTGGCGGGTGACCACTGCGTTAAGCCCCGTGAGGCGTCCCCACGGGTCGAATACCCCCGAGATGCCGGTATTGGCACTATGTACAAGCGGCAACCGCGTCTCCACCGCGCGCAGCCGCGCCTGTTCGAGCTCTTGTTCCAACGCATTACTGGCGCCAAACCAGCCCAAGTTGGTGATAACCACCAAGAAGTCGGCCCCTTTGCGCCGCAGCGCCTCGCTCATGTCCGGGAACAGCACTTCGAAGCAAATGAGCGGCCCAAACGTGCGGGCATCCAGCGAGAGCACCCGCGCATCGCGCCCGGGTTCCAGGTTGCTGATGATCGGCAGCGCATTTTGAATAAACGTGAAATACTCGCCCAAAGGCACATACTCCCCGAAAGGCGCCAAGCGGATTTTGTCATAGTGCCCTTCTATCGTGCCTTGGGGTGAGATCAAGAAACTGGAATTGCGTGCCCGGCCTGTCTCGGCATCGATACGATGCGCGCCCGCAAAAAGTGCCGTTCCAGTGGTCTGCGTCAGCTCTGTCACGCGGTCAAAGATTGCCGGATACGTGATTTCCTCCATGATTAGTGTTTCAGGCCAGACAAAGAGGTCCACAGGCTCATGCTCAGCAAGGATGCGCGAATTTTCCGCGGCTTTCTGCACCATCTCGACGGTGTATTCCGGATCCCACTTCATTTCTTGGGGGAAGTTGGATTGAAAGATACCGACGTGAAGCGGAGACGGTCCGTACTCAGGCACACCAAGCAACGCAAGCCCGACGCCATGAACCCCCGTCACCAGCGCGAAGGCCATGGCCAGACGTGCCAGGCGCAGGCGCGGCGCGTACAAGGCCTCGGCAAGCAATGCGTTGACCGCCACAAGGATGCCCGCCAGGAGGGCAGTTCCTCCGATGGCCGCAAGCTGCAAGAACGCGATATCCTTCCCCTGCGAATACCCGAGGCTGCCCCATCCAAAACCAGTGAGAAGCCGTCCCTGCACGTATTCCATGGCCATCCACAGTACCATCAACAAAATGGCCCCGGGAAACCACGGCAGCCGCCGGCGCATCCATATCCAAAGTCCGCCGGTAAGCGCCCAATAGCCCGCCATGATGCAGCTCACGGCTTGATGGCCCCAGAAGGCCCAGCCTCCGGCCCAGTAGTAGTTGGTCAGCAGCCATTGAAGCAGTATGGAGTAAAACGCCCATCCCGCTAGAAAAAAACGCCACGCACCGGCGCTGGGTGTGGACTTCCTGCATGCGTAGAGCAGCGGTATCAGAGCCACCCACCCCAGGAAATACAAATGCCACGTGGGAAAGCACAGCGCCAAACCCACTCCGCTAACCAAGGGCAGCCAATATTTCTTCATCACGGCAAACATTCTGGCGGGATCATGCGCATGGCGGGTTCCGGAATTCAACCCGGTTCCGTGATTGGTCCTGGAAACAAAACCGGCAGGCCTTGTCAGCAGCCTGCCGGTTCCACACACTGTTATCTACAGAAGACAACCTACAATTCGTCCTCCATGATCTCGATTTCCTGCTCGATACGGTCCAGATGCTTCCACCGTTCTTCACGCCAGAAGTTGAGGGCGCTAATGGCCTCCGGCCGCAAATCGCGCAAATCGACAATCGTGGGAGACAAGAAAATCAGCAAGTGCGAATTGCGCGCTTCCGCACGCCGTCCGCGAAATGCGCCGCCCAGTATCGGCATCTTGCCAACCAACGGGATGCGCCGTTCGGTTTGGAATATCTGGCGTGACGACAAACCACCGATCACGAGGGTCTGAGCGTTAGGCACCAAGACCTGACCCGTCTGCTCGCGGGTCGAAAAAACAGGCAAATCGATTCCGCGAATCGGGCTTGAAGGCAGGCGGTCCACCACGTTCAGTCTCGCAAGATTAATCTGAATCATATTGTCGTCGAGAATAACGGGCTGAATGCCCAGATTCACACCGACCTGCCGCCATGTGACCTGAAGCTGGGCGCGTCCTTTCTGATAAATCAGCGACTGATAGGGGATCTCTTCACCCGCGTGAATCTCCGCCATACCGCCGTCGACCACCAGCAGCTCGGGCTTCGAGATCAAGTCTGCGTCCGCTTTCTGCTCGATGCCCCGGATAATGCCGTCGATGGTGCCACGGCCGCTGCTTATAATGCTGAAGGTTACCCCTGCTCCGCCCTGGGTGGTGATACCCTGGTTTTCCAAAACGGCGCGATCAGCCACGCTCGTCGGAATGTCCGGGGTCAAACGTAGATTATCCGGATAGGGGCGCGTATCGGCCACGGGAAGCGTCACTTGAAAGGAGGTCGGGTCAAAGACTCGGGTGGAAATGCGCTCGATGGAACCGGTATTTTCGATCCCCCGCACAAAACGAGTGTAATCGAGATTGGTGCCGATATCCCGAAGCCCGTCTTCCGTCGTTTCGCTGATCCATACCTGAATCTGCACTTGGCGGATCGGCTCGACCTGCTGTTCCACAGGCGGCGGCTCGACAGGCGGCGGGGGCGGCGTCTCCTCACTTGCAAGGGCGATGCCTGCCACAATGCCAAGCAGCGCGAGCGCTGGCAGAACCCGTTGGATAGCCATGCTTAGTAGTCCTCCATTCTCAACTCGGCCTCGATCCCTTCCCTGGCAGATTCGCCGGTGATGGCTTGGCCGATGCTTTGAGGAATTTCCGTGACGCCCTCGAGAATATCTGTCAGGAGGCCGGTTGGCGAAATCCGGCGAGGCTCCTCTTCCAAGTCCACAAACCCGTGCTCATCCGCCACGAGAATAGACGGCCGCCACAGTTCAGACTTGATGAAGAACACCAGTTCCCGGCGGCCTTCGTCGGTTTGCCGATGCCCGATCGTTGCCGACAGCGGCGAGCCGATAAAGTTGCCGGGGATAAAACTTTCGGCTACGCCGACGGCCAGGTCTTCGGCTTGGGTCAACCATGGGACCGTCTCGAGACTCTTGGATTTTGTGTTGCGGTAGAGTCCGCCCAGCACGAGCACCTGCCCGTTGCGCACCCAGACATTGGTGCGAATGCTGCGCGTAATGAAGACGGGCGCCGTAATCTGATTGCCGCCAGCGGCGAGACTGTTGTCGAGGGCGATGACCATCCGCGCGCCCAACTCTTTCACCTCGGCCTGCACGTCGAGGTTGATATAGGTATCGTCCAGCGTGGCCCAGTTGCCGTCGTCATCGGTCACTTGGGGCACTTTCAGTGTCAAAGCAATTCCCGTGTCGCGGAAAGACGTTGCCTGTACGACAGTAGCGCCCACCACGGTGGTATCCTCGTAGGGAATCTCCCGCACCGTTTTGATCACGGTGCCTGGGCGGTCCTCGCCGATCATCACCATGGCCCGGGGCCGGGAGAGGATGTATGCGCGGTTTTCATCGACCAACGCCTGCAAGACCATCTCGATATCACCATAGCTCGTGGAAATATTGTCGAGAAAGACCGTGAGGCCCTCGAGACGCGTGCCCGCGCTCGACGGGAACGTGAGATCTGCCGTGCGAATATTTCCTCGGCCGCTGGTCACGCGCCCATACAGGCGCTCGCGGTTCCGGCGCGCGAAGAACGCGCTGAAGCCCGTTTCCACGGTCTTCACCGTCTGGAATTCAACCACCTTTACAGAGACATTGACCTGTTGCGGCGCTTCGGGGTCTGGCGGCGGCGGTGGCGGCGGAGGAACCTCTTCCTCATCGGCAAACGCCACCGGCGCAATCAGCGCAACACACAGCGCAACTACAAAGAACAAACACCATTTTCTCATCTTGTTGACCTACCGTTGAAATGTTCCGATAGCCTCATACCGTGACACATTCTCAATATCGTCGTATGTGGTGAACCGCACCACGAACGCACGCCCTTCGCCAGGATTCAACCGGCCAATGTTGACCGTGTTGGTATCGTAAATAATGTTGCCGAAACCATAGATGGTCACATTGACCTGCACACCATACAACACGCTGTCGCCCCGGTTATAGGCTTGACCGGTTACGACGTAGTAGTTCTGGCCGCGGTAGTAGCCCCGAAACCCTGCGCCGACATCGGGGCGCGACCGGAAATCGTTGAGGTTGGTAATGATAAGCGGTTCCTGTTCGATAGCCCGTTTTTCGCGCTCACCAGGCGTCAAGAGCGTGTAACTGCCGTCGGCCTTAAACTCGACACGTTCCTTGAGACGGGCATCGGTTGCGTACGTGGGATACCGCTCGACGATGTTTGCATACAATTCGCCCGCCATATCATAATCGCCGCGTTTCCAAAGCAAATCCGCCAAATCCCATTTCGCCCGGTAGTTGGCGGGTTCTCGCTTGACGGTGTCCCAAAGTTCCGTAATGCTCGCATCGAGTGTCTCGGGCGAACCGAACTCTTCGGCATATTGCTGGCGTAACGCGGCGATTCGCTGAGCGCTTTGTTCGGCGTAACGCCCGTGGGGCGATGAGCGCAAGTACTCTTCGTACAAACTCATCGCATCGCGGTAGCTTCTTATGTTGTAGTAGGCCACCGCCAGCCAGTACCGCGCATCCATCGCCGCATCTGTGCGGGGGTGCTTCTGAATGATCTGGAGCAAGCGGGGTATCACGACATTGTGGTCGCCCGCTTCAATCATGCGCCGGGCTTCTTCGACTTGCTTATTGGCCGAACTCTGTTCGAGCAGGCGGTTCTTCGTCACCGGTGTCGCCGTGGCGGGCAGGTTGCTCGCTGGAGTCGTGCATCCGATGATCTGGACGAAAAGAGCCGCAAGGCTCACACTTATGGCGATCCGGGCAGACAAACGTGCACGTTGCATAGTTGACTTCTCGCAAGAACCCCCGTGTCTTCGTAAGCGCCACAAGGCGCTTCGACAGGGGGGCTTCCTCTTGCTCCTATCGGTTTCTGGACCTTCTTACGTTCTGTTCCATCGCCTTGAGCACGAGCTCGGTGATGTCGTCGGCAGGCACCGCGGGGTCGAGGCTTCCCAGATAACCTTCCGCCGCAATCAAATCGTACTCGGACTCCTGACCCACTTGGGCAATAGTCCGCACAACGCGGTCACTTGCCTGGCTGATCAGAATCCAGTAACGTCCGGTACCGCGCTCAATTCTCCTACTCTTAAGCTCTTTATATTCGGGCGTTTCCATAATCACTTCCTGGTAACGCACTTCGGCAGGATTCTCGAAATGGCTCGGCCGCCCCCAGTAAATCTTCTGGGGGTCCACTTGATCCTCATCGATGGAATAAGCGGCGGCGAGAGCGGCACAAAACGCCACTAAGGATCCTGCAATCACGACTTTCACGAACGTCTTTTCCATAACTCTCCCACCTCTTTTCTGCAGTATCTGGTTCTGGCCGGCTGCTCTGGATCTATGGCGCATTTCCCCAATGCTCATCTAAGAGCGGCGATGTGTATCTCCACAAGGCCCATATACTAAAAGGTTCTCAAACATTTGTCAAGTAATTACCAGAGAGCCCAAGCGCGTTTCTCTGTGAACAACTCGGTCTTTCAACTTGTTCCGCGATATTCATGCCTCACTCCGCGCGAGGCAACAAGTAAACATCGCCCCTCCAACTTCTGGATACTATCCCTCATGGTTGCCGAAGGTTCCACAAAATTGTCGCCCATTGCGTCAAGTCACTTCTAAGTATACCACGAAATTGCGCAAATGTTACTTTATAGGGCAATTTGCGGGGTATACGGCTTTTTGCGCCAAATTCACCCCTTTATCGCATGCCTTTCTGGGAATGCTGTTCATTTGGTCAACGAAAAATCACGTTTCACCGTTAGGCTTTTGACACCGGGCCATCTCCGGTCTAAAATGTTGCGCGTAAAGTGTTCGAGAACGTCATTTCGTCTCCCGAGAGGAGTACCGTATGCCGCGCTGCTGCCGATTCTCGTCTTTTCTCGTAGTCGTGTTGTGCATGTTGCTCAGCATTGAGGACGCTGCCGCGTCCGTGGAGGGGGCGGTGTCTGGCGCCGAATCCGCCCCCGTGCGCGTTTGGGTTCGCCCGGCGACGCTCGAGGCTCACGCGCACGCACAAATCAACTTTCAACTTGATGGCGCTGTTCCTGTTTACGACAGCGTACTTCTGCCCTTTGAGGTCACTTTCCGTGCGCGGCTCGAGAGCCCGCGCCTGCGTTTTCACATTTTCGATGCTTCCGATAACATCCTTTTTGAGGGCTTGGTGCCGCTTCCGGCCGACGAAGGAACCTCGCATGTATCGTTCGAATGGCCGCTCGACAATGTGGCTGACGGACACTATCGCGCGCGTCTTACGGTTGTGCATGCGTTCGGACAATCCGTTGGATGGCAAGATGTGATGCTCGAAAAGCGTACGTACAGCCGTCTGCTGGACTCCCTTGACGAGCTTCGCGGCACCATCGGCGCGCTGGCGCATAGCATAGGCGACGCGCCCCGCGAGGATCTGTCCGCGTACGCCCGACTCCGGACGGCCGTTGCTGGTGATGCTCTCAACCGTGCCGAAGTCTATTTGCGCGAAGGCCGCTGGCCATGTGCTTCCGCCCTGCTGGATTTTGGCAGTGCCAGTGCGGATTCCGCACGAGCTGTGATTACGTTCGCGTCCTTGCTTCCTGAAATGAGTGCCGCCGATGTGGCGCCTGCGCCGGTGTCTCTCGATATTCGCGAAGGCGCTTTTTACGCCGCGGACAACACTCCCGTGTTTCTGTTTGGTCTTCGTGATACCTCACTTGACCCTGAGTCCCTTGCCGTGCTGAAGCGTTACGGTCTAAATTTTGCAAGTATTGAGGTTTCTCCCTCGGACCTGTTGCTTGAAACCGCCGTTAACCAGCCAATTCTCGACCGCCTCGAGTCGTATCTGGGAACAGCCGCATCCCTGGGCATCGGCGTGACCGTCGGGCTGGCCGCCGAAACGGCGCCTCCCTGGCTTCGCACGAGGGCGGAACAACCCGATAGTGCGGCCGAAGCCTGGGTGGAGGCCGTCGCCAGCCCAAGACAGGCCATGATTGTCGCCCAGCGCCAGCTCGAAGCCCTTGCCCCGGTTCTCCAAACGTCTCCGGCGGTAAATGGCGTCAGTCTGGCCTTCGAGCCGGCATTTCGCTGGGACAGCGAAGAGGTTCGGGTAGGCTTCCAGGACGCCGTTTCGCGCAAGTACGCGGGCGATCGCCGCGCCGTTAACCGCACGTGGCGAACGCGGCTCCGCACACTTGATGAAATCGAGATTCTCTGGGACTATGATCGTGCGTCGTATCAATACGATTGGCAGACATGGCACCAGCACATTGTTTCCGAGCATTTCGCCTGGCTCAGCGATTACACGAACCGCTTTCTCCCGGGGCTTCCCCGCCAGATCGCTCTGCCGGGAGCCTGTCTTGAACCTGGGGAAACGCGCGGGGGCCTTGATCGGCAAGCACTCGTGCAAGTCACCGATGTTGCCGCGTGTACAGTACATTACGCAGCCAATCCGTCTCCCTATGCCCTTCCCTTTCCCAATACCGAAATATCTTACAGGCTGCTGCGCTCGTTTGCTCCCGACGCGCCGCTGGTTGTGTCGCGCGCAGCATTTGACCTGAGCATTGCGCCCGAAGGATTGTGCCTTTCCCGTTACGTGCATACGGCAATGTGGGAAGCCGCGGTCGCTGGCGTAAGTGGTTGTGCTGTACCCGCCGGTGATTTCTGGCAGCGGCCTGAGTGTGTCGAGGGCTTTGCAACAGCCAGCATCGACCTCAACCGTCTCGGGAGCGTCGTGACGGCGCTGCAGCGCGCGGAAGCCCCGATCGCGATACTCTGGAGTATGCCTTCGCGCATCTACCGCGACGGCAACGCCTTTATCAATTCCGTGCGGCGTGTTTACGAAGGATGCGCTTTCTTCGGCTACCCCGTACGGTTTATCACGGAGGAAGAATGCATAGCAGGCGGACTGGAAGACGTGTCGGTGCTGGTGTTGCCCGAGGTGCCTGCCGTCTCGAATGATACGTTCCGGGCGATCGACGCGTACGCCAAGGCAGGCGGGGCCATAGTGCGTGGTGGCCGCCCCGCGCCATACACCCCGACCGGTAGTTCGCGGCACGATGTCATCACCCAGACCGGCCAAACGGTTTTCGTGCGCGCCTCGGATACGCCCACCGTATACCTCCATGCGCTGGATGCCGCCTACACCTTCGGCGTGCTGCCCAGCCTTCCCCGGACCATCAACCGTTTCGGTTATCCGCTCGAGGGGGTAAAGAGCCGGTATGCCGAGGTTGACGGAGAGCAATATCTCTACGTCGTCAATCTGAGAAGAGAGCCGGTGCGGGCCCACCTGCACGGTGGCCCGCGCCGCGGGCGTGATCTTGTGCAAGGCCGCGACGTGCAGTTTCCGCGGCTGCTCGAGCCCCTTGACCCTATGCTCATCCGGCTTGAACCCCATTTTGCCGTGCACCCTCAGGACGTCAGCCAGCCTGTGCTGGCGTCGCATGAAGAAGACGCCGCCGAACGCGCCGCGCCGCCGGGCGCGGTGGTCTTGAAGCCCGTTCTTCCTTAATCCTTTCTGGGGCAATAATTTGCGGGTTTTAGTGCGGCTGCTCGGGACTTTTCCCAACTTGTGCGGTGTTGAGTTTCGGGTACTTGCTAAGCATGTTTGTTACTTCCGGCTGAGGTTTGTAGGATGCGTTTCGCGTATGATAGCATCGGTGTGATAGGAGTCGGCAACAGATGAATATTGTGCTTTACCCAGACGAGCCATTGCAGTGCGTTGCGGCGCCGATTGAAACATTCGGACCCAAACTCGAGAAAGCAGCCACTCGTATGCTTGAGGTGATGTATGAGAACGAGGGTGTAGGGCTGGCGGCGCCTCAGGTGGGTCTCGCGCAACGGTTTTTCGTGTGTCATGACCCCGAATCCGACCCGATGTGCCTCGTCAACCCCGAAATTATTGATATGGAGGGCGCCGAAATCGGCGATGAAGGTTGTTTGAGTCTGCCGCAGATATACGCCCCCGTCGAGCGTGCCGCCCGCATCCGTGTCCGAGCACTGGATTTGGAAGGGACGCCGCTGGATTTCGAGGCGCAGGGTCTACTCGCGCGCATTATCCAGCACGAAACCGACCATCTCGATGGGCGGATTTTTCTGGATCGGGTCGACATTTTGACCCGGCAATCCAAACTCAAAGAATGGGAAGAGCTGCGAGCGTCCCCAGCCTTCGGGGAGATGCAGAGCTAACTCGCATATCTCACCAGCTCAGGCGTGCCTGAGCTGGTGAGATATGCGGAGACTTGGTTTGCGAAAGAGGCGCTTGTTGTTTCTGCAAACAGATTGTTTTGGGATATTTCACAGCAGCCTGCGGCGTCTGACAATCGCAATCCTTTCGTGCAAAACCGTTTGCGTAAGACTCGAATACCCGCCAGGTGAAAGCTTTGAAATATCCGGGCTAGTCTTGCGCATCGAGTTTTTCCGGCTGTTGGCGCTGCTTCGGGGGAGCTATGCTGTTTGATACACCTGCCATCGAGCGACTGGTCGAGGCGTTCCGGCGCTTACCGGGGGTCGGTAAACGGTCCGCCGAGCGCTTGGCGCTGCACGTTCTTTCCGCGCCAGAGGAGGAGGCGGTCCTGCTCAGCGAAGCGCTTCTCGAGGCCCGGCGGCTCATTGTGCGCTGCTCGCAGTGCTGCAATCTGACCGATTGCGATCCCTGCATCATCTGCACGAGCGCCGATCGTGACCGTGGCCTGCTCTGTGTGGTTGAACATCCCTCGGGGGCAATGGCAATCGAGAAAGGCGGCGCGTACAAGGGTCTCTACCATGTGTTGCACGGCGCGCTTAATCCGCTCGATGGCATTGGCCCCGACGAACTGACCGTCGCGCCGCTCTTACGGCGCGTCGAGGAAGGCGTACGCGAGGTGATCGTTGCCACGAATTCCACCGTCGAGGGAGAGGCTACCGCGCTGTATCTTTCCCGCATGATCGGCGCGCGCCAAGGCATAGCCGTGACCCGTATCGCGCATGGAGTCCCCATGGGCAGCGGTTTGGAATACGCTGATGATGCAACCCTTGCCCACGCGCTCGAGGGCAGGAAGCAATTGTAGCCTTACGCGGCATCCGTGCCTGCGTTGGAGGTTACGGGCAGGCTAAAGGAGCCAGTTCTGCTCTCCTAAATCTCTTCTTCCGCGGCGATAAGTTTGTCCAGCCCGAACAGTGTGTATTCGCCGATCACGGTCTTATCTTCGACGCGGCTGGTGCCCGAAAACGCCGCCCCCATTTCGCTTATGGTTCCCTGCAGCTGGCTCAGGCTCATATCGAGAACGAATTGCAGACTGGCGGGAACGTCTTCCTCGACATCCGGCTGGCATTCGACAAGTATCGAGAGTACCAGTTCGTTTGGCCCCGCGAAATTGGCGGTCAAACGCAACCAAGCAATGTTGGCGAACAAACCAACAAAGAAATCAGGATTGTTCGTTCCGTCAGGTCCCATTAACCACTCGAGCGTGGACAGCACCGTGAATGCCCCGCCGTCGCGGTTATCCAGAAGGGCCTCGAGCATATGCCCGCCCTCGAGTGCCAGGGTAGCGTCTACACGGGTCTCCGGCCACGTCGTCCCGGCCAATTCCATCGTCTGGGGGTCGATGGGTATTTCGCCCCGCAGAGTCAACACACCGCGCTGCTCGAGCACCATGCCTTCGTGTGCCCACCGGACCGTAGGCAGGGCCTCTGACAGGTCGGCCTTGTTCACCGCGTCGCGTATAAACGGTCCCAGGCGCTGATCATTAACAAACGTGGTGAGGTGAACCACGCCCGCTCGGATATCCGGGGCCATAAATACAACCGTGTGGTGCGGAAAAACACGCCGGAGCACCCACTCGCTTGGCCTTTGCTCTTCCGGCAGCGCGTGCTCGATAAGCGAAAAAAGACCTTCCGCCCCAATTTCCGGAACAAGCGCGATTTGCACACGCGTCTCCGGCATCATATAGGGCACATGCGACAGTTTCGGGCTTTGCAGCAAGGCAAATGTGCGGTCTGCCACGACCAATCCACCGACTCCGGCCAGCACCAATACCCCGATGACTGCGATCAGAATGATCCATATTTTCTTCAACGTTTACTGCTCCTTTTCGAGTGACCTAAGCGCTTTTTGCTTGTCTACGTGAAACCGGATCCTAAGCGCAAACAAACCGCAAGTCAATAGTGACGGAGAATTGCGAGTTGCCCAGTAGGAACCGCCGAGGGCGCGGTCACCGGCAAGAAAGCACATGGGTTCTGATTGCCGTGTTCTTTCACTGCCAACGGAGCGGCGCCACACGGATAAAGCTCTCAGTGCGGTCCTCCGCGTGCGGACTCTTATCGCCGGTATTCAGCCGGGAGGATTACGGTCACTCGATCACATGGAGAAGACGCGCACCGCCGCCCTCACAAATGTGCTGACGACGGTGTACGGCGTTCTACCCCGGATATCTCACACCTTTCAACCGGCGGGCATCCGAGTCGCACACGCAAACGGCCTTGCATGAGTGAATTGCGATTCTCAGATACCGCAAGCTGCTGTGAAATATCCCACCGCAATCTGTTTGCAGAAAGAACAGGCGCTCTTTTCGCAAACCAATTTGCGGATATCGCACCAATTCAGGTGAGCCTGAGTTGGTGGTTATGTGCGTTACCGGCAATCCTCGATCTTTGCGGCGAGGACGAAGTCGTTTTCGGTGAGGCCGCCGACCTTGTGCGTGGTGAGAGTTACTTTCACCTTGCCGTAGCTGAGGAGAATGTCGGGGTGATGGTTCTCCTGCTGTGCAAGCTGGGCAACGACGTTGGTGAATTCCACGGCTGGCTCATACCCATCGAAGGAGAATTCTTTCTCGATATGGTGGTCCTCGATGAGTTCCCATCCACTATCTAGTTCTTCGTGGTACTTCTTGATGTCTTCGGGGCTGAGAGTATCACCCTTGCCCTCGCAGGGTTTGCATTGTTTGGTGGCAAGTTCTGAAGCCATGATGTGTCTCCTTGGTTCGATTACCGTATTGCGCCCGTCTCTGTCTGTTCGCCCCTTCCGAGAAGTTTGGCGTTCACCGCCACGACGACCGTCGACGCGGACATGAGCAATGCCCCAACGGCAGGGGTCAGCAGAACGCCGGCCCACGCCAGCACGCCCGCTGCCAGGGGAATCGCCACAATGTTGTATCCTGCCGCCCACCACAGGTTCTGCACCATTTTGCGGTAGGTCTTATGCGCAAGCTCGATGGTGCGCGCCACATCGCGCGGATCGGAATGGACCAAGACCACGTCGGCCGCTTCCATGGCCACGTCGGTTCCCGCACCAATGGCCAGGCCAAAGTCGGCTTCGGCAAGCGCGGGAGCGTCATTCACCCCGTCGCCGACCATGGCCACGCGTTGCCCGGCCGCTTTCAGCTCTTTGATGCGCTCTGCTTTTTTGTCCGGCAGCACCTCGGCAAAAAAATCGTCCAACTCGAGTTCTTTTGCGACGGCTTGGGCTACGGCCTCGGAATCGCCCGTGATCATGGTGACCGTGATGCCCAGGTCACGAAGAACTCGGACGGCCTCTTTGGACTCCTC
>SLSB01000136.1 GCA_007130675.1 Candidatus Hydrogenedentota bacterium
ACTATGAAGTCGTGCAGTTGGACCGCGTGCCGCCATCGAACCCGGTCCAACGGGATGCCGGGGCGTTCCATGTGGGCTCGATCACCGACCGTTTTGCGGTATCGTGCGCGATGGAAGGGGTCAACGCGGTGGTGCATTGCGGAGCGATACCGGGCAACCGGTCTCCCTTCGATGAGCTATTGCAGATTAACGTGGGCGGCACCATAAACCTTCTCGAGGAAGCGGGGAGCCGGGCGGAATGTGCCCAGTTCATCTTTATCTCGAGCATCCGGGTTCACGGGGTGCTCGAGGCGGTGCGGCCCGAGTTCATGCCGCATTTTTTGCCATTTGATGAAACACATCCGCATTTGACGGTTGAATATTATGGTGGCGGCAAGCTCCAGGCCGAGCACTGGTGCCGCATGTACGTGAAGCGGTTCGGTAAGCCCGTCGTGGTATTCCGGCCTTCGTACATCCTGCCCGCCGCTCTCGAGTCCAGTTTTCGCGCTCGGGAAGCATCGGATACCCCGTCGCTCGAGCAGTATGTGGCGACGTCGGATTTTGCGGAAGCCATTGCTGCCGCGCTGACGTATGAACCTACCGATGGCATCGAGGCGTTTCTGATCCATGCCCCCGATCAATTCACGTTAACCCCGAGCATCGAGTTGGCGAAACGCCATTTCCCCGGTGTGCCCGTAGATAAAGAAAAACTGTCCGGATGCGGGGGCTATGGCGCGTTCGTAGATTGCACACGCGCATGCGAGCGGCTGGGCTGGCGGCCGCGCTATGTTCTCAAGCGCGTCTAAAGGTTACCGGCAATCGGGGGCGGGCCGAGGCGCTGGTGCTGCCTGAAAAAGGCCCAGATCTTTTCGGATGCGCTGAAGTCCTGGCTTTGCTTGCCCACAATAAACGCAGGCACGTGTTCACGGCCTCCGGGCCACGTGTGCCCTCCATTGCGCACCCGGATATGCACGACAACCGGCCTGCCGTTCTCGTCCCGATACGCCTCCATAAGGGCAGTCGTGCCGTCTTCTGGGTCGTTATCCGGAAGGGAAGTGGTCACTGGCAGGGAGGTGAGCTGGTTGCGTTCGACCCAGAAGGCGACCGCGTCAGGCGTAGACAACACATCGAGCACGCGCCCGGGACCTGCGGACACCTCCTCCGTGTCATACGGAATGACGGGATCGGCATCGCCATGAATGATCATCATGGGCATGACGGGCCCGGACGCGCAGTGCTCCGCGGTATTCGGAAAGAATGCCGACATAACGGGCGCGGCGGCGGCAAACACTTCCGGGTGTTCACAAGCAAGCCGGTAGACGAGAAAGCCCCCGTTGGAGGCCCCGGTCAAATAGATGCGTGAACGGTCGACGTTGTACATGCCTGCGATGTCCTCGATCATGGCCAGGATGAACCCGGCATCGTTTGGCTGGGTGTCTGGCTCGGCATTAAACCTGCGCAGCGTGCCGTTGGGATAGGCCACCAGAAAATGTTCGGAATCGGCCAGCGCGTTGAAGCCGGTCACTCGCGCCATTCGTGCCCCTGTTTCGGTGAAACGGTGCAGTGCAAGCACCAGTGGCGCCGGCGCTTCGGGCGCCCTGTTTTCCGGAAGATAGAGGTAATACGAGCGCTGTGCGCCGTCGTGGTTCAAGCGGCGCAGCTCGAGGCCGGCAGGTCTGGGGCATCCCGCAAAGGTTGCGGCCAACGCCAGTGCAGCCAAGCCTGCCGCGGCACGTGCATGTGTTGACCTAAAGCGCAGTGCGTGGCCCTCTGCGTTGCGACTGCATGGGCCGTGCGTGGCCATAGACCGGCTCCTATTCGGCGGTGTCCGCGAAGGACATGGCCTCAAACGCATTTTCGGCGAGGATCTGGCATTCGGGACTTGTGCATCCGCTGCTTTCCGTAATTCGCCAAGAACCCTCTTCATACGCATAGAAATACTCGATGCCATGGTATGCAGGCCCGCCTCCTGTATTGTCCAGGCGCGTGAACACGCTGACCTTACCCCACACATCACCAACAACTGGCAAAGTGCGGCCGGCGGCCACCACGGCGGTCGAATCTGCGGCTGTCTCGGAAGAGCCCCGATGGGCATTTAGCAGCACGTTGGCCTCAACGCGAAGAGATTCCTCGAGCAGCCGCGTTTCGCGGAGGTGATACGCCCAAATGCAGATCAGAGCGAAAAGCAGGGAAAGACCGGTTACCAAGCGTGCATGTTTCTTCATGAGGCCTCCTGTAAGCTCAAGTCTATCATAAAACGCGGGTGATTGTGCCATCATTCCCCCAGGCCACCCGATGTGGCGGGACGGCTCGATAGGTTCAGTTCTCGCGGGACTCTTACTTCCCTTGACTCGACGAATTATTCGAGGTTGACGCGCAACCCCTCGGTGTTCTATACAGTACAACAGGATAACGTCGACCGGAGAGGGGAAACTTGGGGTTATAACACGCAGGAGAGGTACTAACGATGGAAACCGGTAACCAGGAAAAGGATGCCTTCTACAAAGAAGCGCGGGATGATGTGCGCGGTCCCCTCGAGGGGATACGGGTGCTCGAGGTCACCACGACGATAGCAGGCCCCCGTTGCGGGGCGGTGTTTGCGGATTATGGGGCGGACGTGATCCGGGTTGAATTGGCCCGGTCACCCGATGTTACGCGTATGATCCCGCCGAAGCTTCCTGACACGGACCCGCCGGAGGGTTACCAGCACGCGGCTCTGCACCGCGACAAGCGCAGCATCTCGCTTGACCTGCGCCAACCGGGGGCAAGCGAGGTGTTTCTCAAACTCGCGGAGACCGTGGATGTCATCGTCGAGAATTTCAAGAAAGGCTCCCTGCCAAGTTGCGGGTGCGGCTACGAAGACGTCCGCAAGGTGAAACCGGATATTGTGTATGTGTCGATCACGGGTTTCGGGCAGTATGGACCCTATTCCGAGCGGGCCGGCTATGACCCGGGCATTCAGGCCATGGCAGGATTGCTGTGGATGAATGCCCCGGATGAATCGACGGTCCCCATTCGGGTGCCGGTGTTTATCTCCGACGAATTGACCGGGCTTCACGCGGCCATTGGAGCACTGGCGGCGTTACATCATCGCGATAAGACGGGCGAGGGGCAGCATCTGGATGTTTCATTGCTCGATGCGACCATCGATTCGTGCACGGGTTTGCATGTGATGGCGGCGCACGGTCTTCCCACCCCGCGCTACGGCAACAGCGTTCCGTACGCCGTCCCCGCCAATGTCTATACGTGTAAAGACGGCTACGTCTATGCCGGGGTGCTGCTGGATGCGCACTGGAAAATCCTGGCGCAGGTGATGGGCAAACCCGAGGCAGGAGACAATCCAAAGTACAGCAATCTACTGGCACGGCTGGGGCACCGTGAAGAGGTCGACGCCATGCTCGCGGAATGGTGTGCCACACGCACGCGGGAAGAAATTATCGAGGAACTCAGCGAGAGCAAACTCCCCATCGCACCGGTATTGACCCCGCAGGAAGCGTGTGTCGATCCGCATGTTCAGGCACGCGGGGCGATCGAGAGCGTTTTCCAGCCTTCGGGCGGAGAAATCAAGGCGACCGCCGCGCCGGTCAAGTTCTCGCGCACCCCGGTGCGCCACCGCGAAGCGCCCCCAATCCTCGGCGCCCATACAGACGAAGTGCTGGAAGCCGCCGGCATCAGCGAAGCGGCGCGTGCAGAACTTCGAGAGAAGGGCATCATCTAGAGCGAGGCGGTGTAGCGTCCGGCCTTGTGCCGGACGTTCTGGTGGCGTAGACCGCCTGGCAAAAGGCCACGCGTTACAGACGACCCGCGCTCTAACGGAGGGTGGGAGCCAAAGACCGGGACAGTTCCCAGCGAAGTGCGCATCCTGTGTGCCTTGACGGGACTGTCCCGAGTTTTTCCGGGCTGGCCTGAGATGCAAGGGCGTTTCAATTCCCCCGGCTATTCCAGCACGCGCCGTTGGCGCTGCAACTCCATCCATTGTATGACGTATAGGTGTCACAGGTCTTATATGTCCCAGGGAGCGATGTTGCGTCTTGGGTGTTCGAAGGATATCGGGAGTTGGTGGCAATATAATGGGTGGAGACCGTTAGCCGAGAAAGGTGGGGAATGGAGGCGGAACGCCGTCAGTGGGAAGAAGAGGCTTTACGCGCCGCCGTGCTCGCGGGCGATGAGTCTGCGTGGCGTGTGCTGTACGAGCGCCATTTTGATGCGTTGTTTGCCCACGTGTGCGCACGGGTGGGAGGTGATCCGGAGCGTGCTCGGGACGCTGTCCAGGAATGCTGGATGACCGCGGTCCGGCGGATGCGCTCGTTCGATCCCGCAAAGGGCAGCTTCGGCAGTTGGCTTCGCGGCATCGCCAACCGGGTGCTGCTGGGTCAGCGGCGGCGGTGGGCGCGAAGACAGCGCTTGGCCGAGACCGGTTTGGAGGTGTCTGCAACGAATGCGGTACAGACGTTTTCAGATGCTGCCGAGAGGGTGGTCTGGGTATTGGCCGAATTGCCGGAGGAGTATGCGGCCGTATTGCGGGCCAAGTACGAGGAGCAACAACCTGTGGCCGAGATTGCGGAATCCTGGGGCCGGAGCGCAAAGGCGATCGAGTCGCTGCTTTCGCGTGCCCGTGCCGCCTTTAGAAAGTACTGGGTGGATTTGAATGCCGAAACTGCCGGAGGTGAAGAACA
Source organism: Candidatus Hydrogenedentota bacterium (assembly GCA_007130675.1). Lineage (GTDB taxonomy): Bacteria > Hydrogenedentota > Hydrogenedentia > Hydrogenedentales > SLHB01 > UBA2224. Next base: position 4,656 of record SLSB01000136.1, read on the forward strand.
CGATCATGAGAAAAGGTGAGCACTTTGACGAAAACGAGCCGCTGCTCGAAGGAAACGGCTTGCCAGCCGGCGCGTGGCGCTTCCCGTCCGCCCCGGAAGGGTTTCGGGAAGCCCTGTTGACGCGCACCTCGGCCCATGTGCGTGCGCGCGCACGCCGCAGGCGGCTTGTGATTGCGGGGGCGGTTGCCGCGGCCTATGTGGCCGGGCTCGCGACGGCTTTTGGGGCGCTCAATGCAATGCCCGGCCGCAAAGATCACCTTCCCGTGATATCCGAGGTTTCCCACCCGGAACCCGTCCCGGCGCCAACGACTGCGCAGTCTGCGCTTGCGCCCGATATATGGGACGATCCCGAGCAGTTTGCCTTGTTGTATGCACGGTCGCCACGCGATCGGCAGGCGGAGTTACTCAAGGCAGCAGGAGACCGTTACCTCAACGAATTCGCCGACGTGAAACAAGCATTGAACTACTACCGGCGGCTGCTGGCCATCGCGCCGCCCGAGCACGGAACAGAACCCGATCTCGACGACACGTGGCTGTTGCGGTCGTTGAAGCAGGCGCGCCTGCAGGAGGAACACCATGAACACACAAATTCGTAATGCGATGCTCGCAGCAATCCTGTCGATAGCCCTGTCCATGCCGATCTGGGCGCAGGAAGCAGCGCCACCGGGCGCAGACCCCGCCCAAGCCCAATCTCGGCCTGCCGCCGCGCCGGGTACTCTCGAGGACATGGTGGAACTGGCACAACGGACAAGCCCCGAGGTCGTCATCGCGGAAGCGCAACTGCGCGAGGCCGAGGGCAGGTGGCGTCAAGCCCGTCTCGAAGCCGCCCAGAAGGCCATCCAGGCGTATTGGGACCAACAGGCTGTCGCGCTTGCGCGCGAGAAGG
>SLSB01000160.1 GCA_007130675.1 Candidatus Hydrogenedentota bacterium
ATGTCAGCCCTTCAACCTGGCCACCCTTGGGATTAACGGGGTAGACGGTCCAGCCGCCGTCTTTGAATGCCCGTACGGCCTTATTCCCGTACTTGCTCTTGTCGTTCGATGCGCCCACAATTACGATGGTCTTGCTCATGGCATTCTCCCGTCCGGTTGTATGCCCGTGGATTGTCAAGACAAATGATACCACGGTGCAGGAGCGTGTCTGTTTATCAGAAGTAACGTTTGACGCCCACCGTGTATGCCGGGCCGTCAAAATCGTACGCTCTGTCGAGAAAGAAGTTGTATCCGGCGTTGCAAGTCAGGTGTGTGCGGCGGGTCAAGGGGACATCGACACCGAGATTGAGCCCGAAGCTCGATACCAGCCACGCGTCGTCTTGCTTGTAACTGATGATATTGCCGAACGGCTTGAAGCCGACCTTGACCTTGGCCTCGTAGAGCGCGTAGACATAGGTATAGCGGAATCCCACCACCGGCCTGGCGCCCAGAAACCGCTCGCGCCACCGGGTCCGCTCCTTCTGTTCGACTTGTCCGAGAGGTAGGAAATCGAGCCCGAGGCCCGCATAGGCCGCCCCGCGTTTGATCTCGAAATCGGTGTGAAGCGGAAACAACAGGATGCTGGGGTCCGTGGCTTTGGTGCGCACTTTGCCCGCAGAATAGCCGCACTGGAAAAACAGGGTCCAATGGGGTGACAACACACGGCCCACGCCAAAATGCGGCGGCCAGATCAGGTAGTCGTCGCGCAGATCGCCGATCGTGTACACATCATCAAACGTGGGGGCAAGCGTCCGCATGGCCGGGTTGAAGTACCGCCGGATAGGTTCTTCGCTCTCGAGCTTTGGATGCGTATTAACCAGGGCGAACAACCAGAACCATTTCGCAGGGTCGTACTGTTCGGCAGCGTCAAGCGCGGCTAATGCTGACACATCCACGGTGTCCTCATAAGGCCCTTGCAGGTCTTCCGCGGCCAGCGCGGCCATAGCCGTCAGGTGCGCCGCCAGTATGCACACGCCCACGTGCATGGCGCCGCTTCCACGCTTGGTCAGGTATCTTGTCACCGCTCCCCTTCTGCCGGGTGTTCGATAGGTCTGTTGTCCCGGTTCCTATTGCTTGCATCCCTGGTATGGTGGCGTGGCGCGCTTCGCGGTTCCCCCCGAGGATTTGGCGTGTCCGTTTCATGAAGAGTATACTGTGTGTCTATCCGAAGTTGCCAGACCTCAACGAAAAGGACCTGTTTTGCCATGAGAAGCGATGCTGTCAAAAAAGGTTTTGAGCGCGCCCCGCACCGTTCGCTGCTGTGGGCGACCGGCCAGATAAAGTCCCGCGAAGATTTCGACAAACCGCTGATCGCCATTTGCAACAGTTTCGTAGAAATCATTCCGGGGCACGTGCATCTTGATGAACTCGGCAGACTGGCCAAAGAAGCCGTGCGCGAGGCGGGCGGCGTGCCCTTCGAGTTTAATACCATCGGCTTGTGTGACGGCATTGCCATGGGGCACACCGGCATGAAATACAGCCTGCCGTCGCGCGAACTCATCGCGGATTGCGTCGAAAGCATGCTGCGGGCACACGTGTTCGACGGCATGGTGTGCATCCCCAATTGCGACAAGATTGTGCCTGGCATGCTGATGGCCACCATACGCTGCAATATTCCCACAATCTTCGTGTCGGGCGGCCCGATGGCGGCAGGCCGCGGCCGAGATGGGAAGGCGATTGACCTCATTACAGTGTTCGAGGGCGTTGGTGCTTACAAGCAGGGCAAACTCAGCGACTCCGAACTCGCCGAACTCGAGCAAAGCGCGTGCCCCGGATGCGGCTCGTGCTCGGGCATGTTCACCGCCAACTCGATGAACTGTCTCTGCGAAGCGCTCGGCATGGCGCTCCCAGGCAACGGAAGCCTGCTGGCGACCACCCGCGCACGCCGCGAACTCGTGAAGAAAGCGGCCAGACAGATTGTCAATCTTGTCGAAGCCGACATCAAACCCCGCGACATCATCACGCCGAAGTCCATCGATAACGCATTTGCGCTCGATATGGCCATGGGGGGGTCGACCAACACCGTACTGCACACGTTGGCGATTGCCAGCGAGGGCGGCATCGAGTATCCGCTCGAGCGGCTCAACGAGGTCGCGGCGCGTGTGCCCAATATCTGCAAGGTAGCGCCCTCGAGCAATGTGCATATGGAAGACGTAGACCGCGCGGGCGGTATCTCGGCCATTCTCGCCGAGCTGGCCAAGAAGGATGGCGTGTTGCATCTTGACTGCCCGACCGTTACACAGAAAACGCTCGGCGAGAACATCGCCGACGCAGCCACCAAAGACCCCGAGATCATCCGCACATTAGACAACCCCTATTCGGAAACCGGCGGATTGGCGATTCTTTTCGGCAATATCGCCCCCGAGGGCGCGGTGATCAAGGCGGCGGGTGTGGCGCCCGACATCCTCCAGCATACCGGCACGGCCATCTGTTTCGAGAGCGAAGAAGAAGCCATGGCCGGTATTCTCGGGGGCGAGGTCAAGGAAGGCCACGTCGTGGTCATCCGCTATGAGGGACCCAAAGGCGGCCCCGGCATGAAAGAAATGCTCTCGCCAACCTCGGCCATCATGGGTATGGGCCTCGGCAGCAAGGTAAGCTTGATCACCGACGGCCGTTTCTCAGGCGGCACGCGCGGCAACTGCATCGGCCACGTCAGCCCCGAGGCGGCCGCGGGCGGACCGATTGCCCTGCTCGAGGATGGCGACACCATCGAGATTGACATCCCCGCGCGCACGTTGAACGTGAAACTTAGCGACGCGGAACTCGAGGAGCGGCGCAAGAAACTCGGGCCGCCGCCCGACCGCCAGTTGACCGGCTGGCTCAAACGCTATCAGCGCGTGGTCACCAGCGCCAACACCGGCGCGGTGCTGGAATAGAGCCAGCGGCAGCAGCATCATGCCCGGAGTGGCCGTCTTCTGCTCCGGGCGTTTCTTGCGTATGAAAGGGATGCAGCATGCCAGCTTCTGATCTACTCACGGCAGCCGCGGTGCCGCGCCCTATTCAGGTCGTTATCGACGATGTGGGCTGGTGGTCGGGTAAAGACGGCCACACCCGCAACGAGCCGTTTCGTACCGGTATGCCCCGCAATCACGTCCCCGAAGACTACGAGGCCATCGCACAACTGGGCCGCCGCCTCGGCATCCGCCCGTTGGCCGCGATGGTGTTGTGCGAATGGGACCGCGACAATATCCTGCGGCGCGAACCTACCTGCACGTGGCAAGGCGAAGCGTGGACCAATGCCTGTTGGCGGGGGCCGTGGCTCGAGCAGGCCGCCGAGGTGCTCGGGGCCAACCGCAACCATATAACGCTGGCCGTGCACGGCACCGGACACGAATTCTGGCAAGACGGCATCATCGAACGCGCGGAATGGCATGACGTACACGGCCGAATGCGGCCCGCGGGCACCGTGCGGCGTCATCTTGACCTCTTTGGTGACCTCCTCGAACAGAACGGCCTGGGTTCATTTCCAGAATACCTGGTTCCCGCAGCGTTCCTGCACCGCTTTGGGACCGATGAGGACGGATTCGCATCCATCGCGGCGGAATATGGCATTGAGGTCATCTCGACGCCGTTCCACACCATGCATCGCGACCGTGAGCCGGAAGCGCCACACTTCGGCATTGATCATGGAGTGCTTACCATCGATCGCGGCGCTGATCTGTGTTCGTGGGATGCCGCGGCCCCCGAGCCCCAGGGAGCAATCACGGGCGTGGTCTGCGGTATGCACTGGCCCAACCTGCTGCACCTCGATCCCGCACACAATGCCGAAGTGGTCGAGCGATGGGCAAGGTTCCTGACACCTTATGACACCGCATTGGACACCGTGCTTTCGGCGACCCCCGAGGCATGGGTGCGGCAGGCGCTGGCAAGGGAAGAAGTGTCGCTAGGACTCGATGCCGGTGTGTTTCGGGTGCACATCCACGGTCATTCCGGGAAACCTGCCCGCTACTCCGATATGCGGTTCGCTGTGCGCGTTCAGACCGCTGAGCCTGTGGCGTTTATAAGCGAAGACCATGCCAAGTTCTCGGTCCGCCGCATAGACACCCCGATGCCCGGGTGCATATACGAACTCTCTTTCGCCCTTAACAACGACGGTCCCGCGAGCCGCCGCGAAATCCGCCTGAACGTGACAGCACAAAACTCCGGCGCACCACGCTAACCGCGATCTCTTACCAACTCAGGCGTGCCTGAGTTAGTGAGATATGCGGGCTACCCGGGTTACCCGCTCGTGACGAACCGCCACGCCCCCTCTTCCGCCACGCGGCTGCCGCGGTTCGAGCGGGACTGGTCGACGATGGCCTCGACCTGCCAGAGATACGCCTCGCCCGGCGCCAGGTCAGGCGTGACGATGTGGTTGCGCTGTGTTTCCACCTCGACGACCAGGTCTTCCATGGCCGCGTCTCTTGCAATACGCACCCGGTAGCGGTCGGCGTTGTAGGACGGGGTCCACCAGAATTGTGCTTCCCCGGCATCTACAGTACCGGCCCCGGCCTGCGGACCGAGCTTTCGAAACGGCAAGGGTCCCAATTCGGGCCGGTGTTCGTCTTGTTCTAGACCGATATCCTCGAAGGGGATCCGTTCAAAGGGGATATCCTCGTTATCCGCCCCGTAAACCCGGTCGTAGACGTCCTCCGCCACCCAATTGAGTACGGGCGCATCGTCGCGCAGGGCGAAGTTCAGGTTGTCCGGATCCACAAAATCACTGAGGTCATCCTCGACCTCGAGATTGTTCCACCGGGGCGTGCCTTCGTTATACTCCTCGGCATAGGTTTCGTAGATGTAAGGATAGCGGCTGCGGTACGGGTCCTCGCTGATGTTCATCTCCGCGACCTTCTCGGGGAAGCCGTGGCCGTGCGGTTGGTCGGTGTGCATCTTGCTGATCGCCCGTCTGATCCCCTCGACGTCTCCCGGGCCGTCCTGAACAAGCTGGGGACTTTGGATGGCGATGTTGTTGGCGACGGACGCGCCCCCGCCGCCGTGAAACTTGATCACGCCGGTCGACCCCGTTCTGTAGAAGACGTTTCCGAAGATCTTGGCCACATAGATGGTGTCGTCGTCGAGAAAGATGGCCTGCACGCCCGGTCCGCCTTCGTGTTGCAGGGTGAGATGATGGAAGAAGTTGTGACGGATAATGTTGCCCGCGAACGTGGGGTTGCGGCCGACGTAGATCGACCCCATGTCCGAGATATCCTTGAGCACGTGATGGATTTCATTGAAGGCGAATTCGTGTTCGTTGCCCCCAAACGTGATGGCTTGATGCAGCGCATGGTGCATGTGGCTGTGCTCGACCCGATTGCCCACCCCGCCCACGCTGACCGCGGGATTGTAATGCTGAATCCAGCGGTTATAGCGGTGGATGTCACAGTTGCGGACGAAATTCCCGGCCGGGGTGAGGCTCGCACGGTCGCCGCCGCTTAAGGTCACGCCGCCTTGGCCCACGTGATAGATGTCGCAGCCGACCACGCCATGGTCTTGCCCTCCGTTGATCGCGATGGCCC
>SLSB01000450.1 GCA_007130675.1 Candidatus Hydrogenedentota bacterium
ACAGCAACTGTCCGCTGTCGATTAAGAGCAGGTAAGAAAACCTGCTCCCCTTAACCGGAGAATCGGTTGATCACGTGTCGGAATCCTCGATCCCGTCCTGGATCCGCAAATGGCCACGGCTATTTTTAATACGCTCTAGCCTACCTGTCAGGCAAATCTTCTGACGCGATTATCGCCGACCGTTGTCCCGGGTCTCATGAACCTTGGGCGACCCGCGACATGCGTGCGGGGTGCTACGGTCTTTCCTCGCCGATTTGTTGGTCCATCCATTCCGCGAGAATGGCCACTTCTTCGCGGATAGTGGGCCATGGGTGTTCGCCGCCTTCTTTGACGATCAACTCGGCGCTGCCGCCCGCGCTTTGGATGGCCGCGATCATCTTCTCGGACTGCACGAGCGGCACCACCGTGTCGGCATCGCCGTGAATCAGCAGAAACGGGGGGAGGTTTCCGCTCACCTGCCGCGAGGGCGACAGGGCTTCCGCTTGCGTTCGGACTTCGCCCTCTGGCCGTCCCTCGATACCGCCGGAAAACAACAGGGGACCGATTTGCTCGAAATTAGGCATATTGCCCGAGCCGTCCCAGTCGAGAAAATCGGTGGGCGGGAAAAACACCCCGACGGCCTGCACCTGCGTTTCGCGAGCGGCAGTCACGGTGGTCAATGAGGCCAGATGGCCCCCAGCCGAGGCGCCCACCATGCCGATCCGGTTCGGGTCAATTCCGTAGTCGTCCGCGTTGTCGCGAATGTAATTGATGGCCATGCGGATGTGCTCGAGCATGTCCTCGCCGGTGAAGCGCGAGACCGACCCCGGTCGCACGGCAAACACCGTGAACCCGCGGGCGCAATGGAACTCGAACATGCCCGCGGCCCAATGCTCCATCATCTTTCCCCGGTCGGAATGCCACGCGCCGCTCACGATATCGATAACGGCCGCGCCGTTCTTCTCGCCGCGCGGCACGAAGACATCCATGACGAGCCCGATTCCGTGGGCCTCGCCATACACCACATTCTGCGTGTGGTCGAAGGGCAACCCCGCCGGTGCGCCCATAAGCGCCGCCTGTGCCAGCAATACCAAAACTGCCATTGTTACCTATTCTCCCTGTTGTAAAGCCCACAAACCCCAGCCTGAATGGCCTGCTGCTCCGCTTACCCGAGTTCCTGGCTGATTTGTTCTATCCACCGCGCGAGACGGTCCTGGGTGAGCTGGGGTTGCCTGTCGACATCCAGCACCAGCCCGAGAAACGCGCCGCCGATGACCGCCTTGGACGCCTTGAAGTCATAGCCCTCGGTTGGCCATTCGCCCACGACCTCGCCGCCGAGTTCCTGCACCTTCTCGTACAATTCGCCCATGGCATCCGCAAAATGATCCGGGTACTCGCCCTGGTCGCCCAGCCCGAAGATGGCCACCTTCTTGCCCGAGAGGTCGACGTCGTCCATTTCCCAGACGAAATCCGCCCAATCTTCCTGCAGCGAGCCCTGGCCATACGTGGGCACGCCTAGAATGATGCGGTCATACTGGTCGAAGATCTCGGGGTCAAACTCCTCGTGCACCTTGTGCAGGTCGACCTCGCCGGGATACTGGTCGCGGATCATTTCCGCAACGCGCTTGGTGTTGCCATTGGTGCTGCCGTAAAACAAACCGATCTTCATAGCGGCATACTCCTTTCGCTGTGTGCTTCGTGCATGAACAGACATACTATACTTCTTTTATGAAGAACAGACCACCCGCCGCGGCGGATTCCCCGGTTTGCGCCGGACCGGAAAGGACTTGGCCAGATTAGTCGGTGTTGATGCCGTATTCCTTCATTTTGCGCCAGAGGGTCGAGCGCGAAATGCCCAGGGCGTTTGCCACTTCGGTCTGATTGCCCTCGAGCTTTTCGAGCGCCTGGCCGATCAGGCGTTCTTCCATCTCTTTGAGTGTCGGGAGGGTATCGATCTCGTAATGCGGCAACGCAAACGGCGCACTGCCGCCCGCCCGCACATGGTCGGGCAAATCGCGTGCGCGGATGGTCTCGCCGTCGGCCATGATCACCGCATGGGCGATGATGCTCTCGAGTTCGCGAACATTGCCCGGATAGCTGTAATTGCGCAAATACGCCTGGGCTTGTTCGTCGAAACCCTTGACGCGTTTGTCGAAGCGCCGGTTCATCTGAGACACAAAATGACCGACGAGTTGGGGCAGTGCATCCATGCGCTCGCGCAGGGGCGGCACGCGCACTTGAATGACGTTGAGGCGAAAATAGAGGTCTTCGCGAAACGACCGTTCGGCCACCGCATCCTCGAGGTTGCGGTTGGTCGCCGCCAGGATGCGCACGTCGACATGCGAAGAGGCCGTCGAGCCGACCGGGCGGATCTCGCCGTTTTGCAGCACGCGCAGCAGTTTGGCCTGCGTGGCCAGGCTCATCTCGCCCACTTCATCGAGGAGGATGGTGCCGCCGTCGGCCTCCACGAAAAGACCCCGTTTGTCTGTTTCCGCACCGGTGAAGGCGCCCTTGACATGCCCAAACATCTCACTCTCGAGAAGCTGGTCGGGCAGAGCCGCGCAGTTCACCGCGATGAACGGCATCTCGCGCCGCCGGCTCAGCCGGTGGATGGCGTTGGCGATAATCTCCTTGCCCGTGCCGCTTTCGCCGAGAATCAAGACCGTGCTGTCGGTCGGGGCCACCTTCGAGATGACCTCGATGACCCGCTTCATGGCTTTCGAATCGCCGACAAATTCCTGAAACAGGTTCTGCTCGTAGTCCTGCATGGCGGACTGGGTCTGGAGGTTCCGGCGGGCCTTCCCCACCACGAGCGCCACATCCGAAGGGGCCGAGGTTCTGGGCAGGTAGAAGAATGCGCCGCGCCGTATGCCCGCCAGTGCCCGCTCGATCTTGGCCACGTCGACAAGCAGAATCAGTTGCGCCTCGGGCGTCTGACGCCGAACGTAGGTCACAAGATCGAGGTCGCTCTCGTCATCGAGCTCGAGGTCCAGCACCACAATATCGAACGCGCTTCGGCTGACCAGCCGCAGTACGCCCCGCGCGTCGTGGCACCGCTCGACACGATAGCCTTCGACCTCGAGAAAGTTGCCTACCGCACGCGCATGGACCGTATCTCGGCTCGCGATAAGCACGTGCGCGTGTTCTGGCGGCGCGTTGTTGCGCATCGAAACGTCTTCCTTCGTCATGTGGGCTATTGTAGCAAAACGAAGCGAATGTCAAAAGGCGACTGGGGGGCTTTGCGGAATAACACACCCCGGTCGCTCGCGACCGGGGTGAAAGGGGGGGCCAGGCCCGCAGGATCGGATCGGGGTTGGCAAGCGTGGTGTCGTACGGGAGGTTACACGGCTGCCAATACGGGCCTGGCCTTGGTGACGTTAAAGAACTCCTCAATTTGGGCGGTCTCGTCGTCGGTCATATCGAGAAAACGCACGCCAAAGCGATACATCTTATTGGCGAGCTGCTCGCACCAGCATACGCGGCCTTTGCATTCGATGGCTGGGCCGTTGTCGCCGAGGTGTACGCGCAGGAGCAGCGGCTGGCCGGGCACGACAGGCCGCAGCCATGTAAGCCGCATGCCCGACAGCGAAAGATCAGCCGAACGCATAATCGAGGGGCGCCCATCGTCTGGCTGATACAGCCAGGCGCTGGTTTCGATGCTGCGCCGTATATGCCGTCTGCGTTCCATGTGTATTCGTAGCCTTATTGTTCTGCTGCCCTTGCGTTTCCGTATGAAAGACGCTTGTTGCGTAGCGTTTGGTGACATTATGTTATTGAGAACCCTGTGTCTGTCTAAACCTGTACGTTATTGTTTGCGCTTCGCCTCTCGGCATCGCCGCCCCGGGGAGATCCATGCACTCCCACACCCCGTGTGTTTGTCTCATATACAGACGAACCATCCAGGATATTCATTCAACCTATTCGTTCCCCGAGAAAATGCGCACTGCACATTTCCCGAGAGCGGCCATCTACATGCAAATGGCCGCACTCACACCCGTTGATCACCAAGGCGTTGAAATAGTTCCCTCTGGAAAGGGACGAACGGTGGGGAGTTCAGTTAGGATGAATCAAAAACGACGTTCCCCGGCGCACAAATGTAGCGGCCGGCCTTGTGCCGGGCGTCCGGGCCGCCAGACGTCCGGCACAAGGCCGGACGCTACAGAAAGGAAGTACACCTTCATATTCCCGCACTGTTGGCGCTATGGTCCGGCCATCTGAAGGCACGAGAGTCTTGGCGTTGACCCCAGGCCTTACCATCGCTGATTCGGCTATTTGCGGTCTACTGCGGAAGACTGGCCTCTTGGCCTCAGAACAGGGAGGGCTGGGGGTCATCGGGCGGCGTGAGGCCAAAGTGTTTGTATGCCCCGAGCATGGCGACGCGGCCCTGCGGCGTGCGTTTGATGAAGCCAAGCTGGATCAGATACGGCTCGTGGACTTCCTCGATGGTCTGCGATTCTTCGCCGATGGCTACGGCAAGCGAATTGAGCCCGACCGGGCCGCCGCCAAACTTGTCGATGATGGCCGCGATGATGGTTTTGTCCATATCATCGAGGCCAAGTTCGTCTATCCGGTGCAGGCGCAGGGCTGCGTCCGCCACGGCCTTGGTGACTGCGCCATCGGCTTTCACTTCGGCATACTCGCGCACCCGGCGAAGCAGCCGGTTGGCGATTCGGGCGGTTCCCCGCGACCGCCGTGCAATCTCGAACGCGCCGCCCGCATCGATGGGTGTGCCGAGAATCCGGGCTGAGCGGTTGACGATGATTGCCAATTCCTCGGGCGAATAGAACTCGAAGCGGCACATGTCGCCGAACCGCGCGCGCAGCGGGGGCGTAAGCAGGCCCGCCCGGGTCGTTGCCCCGATCAGCGTAAACGGTTTGAGTCCGATTTTCATCGAGCGCGCCGTCGGGCCCTTGCCCAGCATGATGTCCACCTCGAAATCTTCCATCGCCGAATAGAGGGTTTCCTCGACGGCATGGTTCAACCGGTGGATTTCGTCGACAAACAGGATGTCGAATTCCTCGAGACTGGTCAGAATGGCCGACAAATCGGCCTGCCGTTCGACGACCGGGCCGGCGGTAGACTTGATATCCACGCCCATCTCGTTGGCCAGAATCCGCGCGAGCGTGGTCTTGCCCAGTCCGGGCGGTCCGCACAGCAGGATGTGGTCGAGCGGTTCGCCGCGGGCCTTTACCGCCGCAATCGAGATGCGCAGCCGCTCTTTGATCGGGTTCTGGCCCGGAAAGTCATCGAGCCGTTGCGGCCGGATTTGCTCGTCAAAATCCCGCTCGTCTTCGTGTGGGCTCGGGTCTAGGACTTCGTCCTTTCGCATTGCTTCCGTCTATGGTTCGAGCGGCCGGCAGGCCGGGGCATAGACCCCGTGCGGATGCCGGCGGCTCACCTCGATTTCAGTTTTGCCATGGATTGCAGCGCGGCCCGCACCAGTTCCTCGGGCGGCGCATCCGCGCCGAGTTTGGTGCGCGCCTGGGCTGCCGCCTTGCGGGCTTCGCCGATGGTGCATCCCAAGGCCGTCAGCGCCTCGAGCACGTCGTCCTCCTCC
>SLSB01000180.1 GCA_007130675.1 Candidatus Hydrogenedentota bacterium
CCATAAGTCTTGCGAATCAGAGAGATCGGAAAGCCGCGACCCGCGAACATGATTGTGAGGAGCGTGCTATGTTTGTTCAACAGTTCTTTGTCACGGGGCTTGCCCACAGTTCTTACCTCTTAGCAGGCAGTTCAACATGCGCCATCATTGACCCCGGGCGAGATATCGGGGTGTATCTCGATGCCGCGAAAGCGATGGGTATGCGAATCACCCATATTCTCGAAACCCACCTCCACGCCGATTTCATCTCCGGGCACATGGACTTAGCCCAAGCGACCGGTGCTCCGATTTATGCCCCGAAATCGGCAAACTGTGAGTTTGATCATGTCCCGATGGAAGAGTGCAGTGAGTTTGAAATCGAGAATCTGCACCTGCGTGTGGTCGAAACTCCCGGCCACACCCCTGAGCATATTTCGTACGTTGTCGTGGACCGAAGCCGCGGCGATGACCCTGCAGGGGTATTCTGCGGCGATACCCTCTTCGTGGGTGATGTAGGCCGCCCAGACCTTTTCCCCGGTAGGGCCCAGGAACTCGCATCCAAGCTTTTCCACAGTCTGCACGACAAACTGCTCAACCTCCCGGATTTCTGTGAGGTCTATCCGGCCCATGGTGCAGGCTCTTTATGCGGACGCGCCATGGGCGCGAAAAGAACCAGCACAATCGGCTATGAGCGCAAGTACAACAACGCTTCGCAGATATTAGACGAGGCCCGCTTCGTCGAGTCGCTTACCACGAACATGCCCGAGGCCCCGGACCATTTCACTCGGTGCAGTGCTATCAACGCGAGCGGACCGGCACTCGTAAACCGCCTCGACGACCTCGTGCCGCTGGCGCCTGCGGCATTTCAGGACAAGGTAAAGGCCGAAGATGCCGTGGTATTGGACACCCGGCCGTATGAGTCTTTTGGGGGGCAGCATATTCCTGGCGCGTACCACATAGATTTCGGTGGAAACTTCGCCACCTTCGCCGGCTGGGTCCTCCCGCCGGAGCGCAAGATTGCCTTGGTATCTACATCAAGGGAACAAGCCGGGGAGGCGGTTGTCTGGCTTCGCCGTGTAGGGTTGGACAATGTCGTCAGTTTCCTTGATGGCGGCATGTTCGCATGGGCGAGAGCGGGCCTGCATACGGACCATGTGCCGCAGCTTTCGGTGCATGAGCTGCATGCGCAGATTCAAGGACACGACCCCATCGCTCTGGTTGACGTCCGCGCGCCATCAGAGTTTGATGGGTTTCATATTGAAGGGGCGATCAATATGCCCGCACCTCAGTTGCGTACACGCCACGCAGAGTTGGACCCAGGCATCCCCGTTGTCATGATTTGCAGCACGGGCCACCGCTCCAGCTTGGCAGCAAGTCTGCTTAAACAGCACGGATTCAAGGAGGTCTCGAATGCCGCGGGGGGAATGACCGCCTATGCCGCGGTCGGCTACGGTCCTGAATGTCGCATGTGCGTCGGGTCCCATGGCCCGCGCTTTGTGGACACGTAGGAATGCCCGGCGCATCCAGTGTCTGCGCATCGTGCGGCAATGGCGGATGCGTGTCGGGCAGTTTGTAGCGAATGCTTCTGGCTATCGTTGAGGAAAAGGTGCAATGACATGGTTGACGCTTGAACGCTGGTCTCCTTATGCCGCAGGTATCGGCATTGGCGTGGTCTGCTGGCTGGCATTTGTGCTGTTGGACAAGCCGCTCGGCTGCTCGACTGCTTTTGCACGGACCAGCGGCATGCTGGAACGTCTTGTACGCGGCGCGAAAACCCTCGAGCGTCCCTACTATCAGAAATTTGCCCCCGTCGTGGATTGGGAATGGATGCTGGTGTTGGGGGTGGTTATCGGCGCGTTTCTTTCCGCCTTGCTCAGTGGAGACTTCTCGCTGCAATGGACTTCAGCGGGCTGGGAAGCCGCTTTTGGTGAAACGCCTCTTGCGCGGTGGGCAGTCGCCATGGTGGGTGGCATAATCATGGGAATCGGCGCGCGTTGGGCAGGGGGCTGCACCAGCGGACATGGTATAAGCGGCAGCTTGCAGCTTGCGGTCAGTGGCTGGCTCGCGGTCACCTGCTTCTTCGCTGGTGGCATCGCCACAGCAATGCTCATATTCAGGGTTTTGGCGCCATGAGAGAGATACCGGCCATGCTTCGCAGACTACATCAGCGCAAGCGGCTGCAGCTCGCCATCGCACTCGGCATAGGCATCATCTTTGGTTTCTTGCTTCAAAAAGGTGGCGCAACCCAATACGATGTCATCATTGGCCAACTCCTGTTCACGGATTTCACGGTTGTCAAGATCATGCTTTCCGCCGTCATCACCGGTATGCTCGGCATCCATGCATTGCGCAGTTTTGGGATTGTCCAATTGCATCCGAAGCCCGGGGCACTGGGCTCCACCGTCATTGGTGGGTTGATCTTCGGTGTCGGCTTTGGGATTCTTGGGTATTGTCCTGGCACGATCGCGGGTGCCGTTGGCCAAGGGTCTCTCGATGCCATCGCGGGCGGGCTTGCAGGCATTATCATCGGAGCCGGCCTTTTCGCGGCGGCATTTCCCAAACTCGAGAAAAGCATCCTGAAAAAGGGTGACTTCGGAGACTTGACAATCCCCCAAGTGCTGCACGTGAACGCGTGGGCCGTTGTGTTACCCGTGGTAGCGGGCCTGATAGGGCTTCTTTTTCTTATCGAATACTTCGGGCATTAGTGCCAATGGGGGTGTGACGATGGCCGGGCCGCGCAGCGCAAATCCCGAGACCACCCCGTCTGCCGATGATCGGCACGACAACCTGCGCGGCGATCTCGTCGCGGGACTCACCGTCGGCGTTATGCTGGTGCCTCAAGCTATGGCCTACGCCATGCTTGCCGGGCTTCCCCCGGTCGCCGGGCTGTATGCCTCCACGTTGCCACTCCTGGCGTTCGCCGTGTTCGGGTCATCGCGCCAGCTTGCCGTCGGGCCTGTTGCCATGATCTCGCTCATGGTCTACTCCGCATGCGCGCCGCTGGCCCAGCCGGGAGGAGCCGAATTCGTCCGCTTGGCCGCGCTTCTCGCCCTGCTGGTGGGCATCACACAGGTCGCATTGGGCGTGTTTCGCATGGGATTTCTCGTCAATTTTGTCTCTCATTCAGTCCTGAGCGGGTTTACCTCGGCCGCCGCAATCATCATCGCGCTCAGTCAGTTCACGCATTTGCTTGGCCTCCGACTGAATACCGGCCACTCGACGTTCTCGACCCTGTTCGAACTCGTTACACGCGTTGGCGAAACAAATCTTTATACCCTTGGCCTCGGCACATGCACCATAGCCATCCTCGTGGTATTCAAACGAAAATGGCCCCACTTTCCCGTGTCGCTTTTGGTAGTGGCACTCAGTACGCTGCTTGTGTATTGGTTCGAGCTGACCGGATACGGGGTGCAGACCGTCGGGCTCGTCCCACGTGGCCTACCGGGCTTGGCACTTCCCTCGCTGGACATCCATCATTGGCTCCGCCTGTGGCCGGCAGCACTGCCGATTGTGTTTGTAGGATATATGGAGTCTATTGCCGTGGCGAAATGGATTGCGGCGCGCGAGGGCTACGAAATCAAACCAAACCGCGAATTCGTGGGGCTGGGCGCCGCCAACTTGGCCGCCGGCCTCTTGGCGGGCTATCCGGTTACCGGCGGATTTTCGCGCACGGCGGTTAACTACCAAGCGGGGGCCAAGACACGCCTGGCGTCAATCGTCACAGCGGTCTGCGTCATCATAACGCTCCTGATGCTCACGCCGCTGTTCTACCACCTGCCCATCGCCGTGCTCTCGGCTATCATCATCGTGGCTGTGGCGGGCCTTGTCGACATCTCGGAAGCACGTCGGCTGTTTCGCGTCAAACCGGCTGACGGCATTGTGCTCGTGGCTACTTTTTTCGCTACACTTGGCGGCCACCTCCATATCGGGATTCTGGTGGGTGTTATCCTTTCCTTGGGGCTCTTCATCTGGCGCAGCGCTCATCCGCACATAGCCGAGCTGGGCTACTGCAAGGATATCGACGCCTTTCGAAACATAGACCGTTTTCCCGCCGCGACGCATTTCCCGGGAGTCCTCATGTTTCGCGTTGATGCGTCTCTGTATTTTGCCAACATGGGATTTGTTGAACACTGGCTGCGAGAGAGGCTCGCAACCCACCAATCCATTCGATGCATCCTCGTGGACCTCTCCGCCGTGAATGACATCGATGCGGTTGCCATCGCTGCGCTCGAGCGCCTGATTGATGACTATGCGGACTCCGGAGTTCGGTTCGCTTTCGCAGCGATGAAGGGGCCGGTGCGCGACTGCGTTGTGCGGGCGGGATGGGACGAGAAGCAAACAGAACAGCGTTTCTACCCGTCCCTCATGCAAGCACTACACGCACTAGGCTTCGCGCGAGGCCACATCCCCAACACGTGAGCGTCCGGTGACGCACATAGGCACCTCCAAGACCGGACGATAACGCGATGGATGTGTTGGGAACTGACGCGCCCAACGTTCCGCGTGTCAACGCACCAAGCGGGCGTGAGCGAGTTCGTGGGCCTGTGCGGGCCGGACTTGGCCGGTCAGGACGGTGACGACAGCAAAGGTGTTGCCATCGAGGGTCGTGAACTCGACTTCGTAGCCTTTGGCGTCCCCATGGACGAGGACGACCGTGCCGATGTCGCCGGTCTATAGGCCTTCTTTGGGCAGGTCTGTGGCAAGGACCACGCGGTCCAATTCGCGTATCATCTGGGCGATCTACTCACCGGGCGTCATCCCAATTGTGTTGAGGCGTCTCAGGCAAAGGATATGCCGTAACGAGCCGCGGCGGCAAGTTGCCTTCTTGAAACCAAACGCTGCGTACGTTCGGAGCCTCTATCGGCCCTTCAATCAAATAGCGCACGCCCGACGGCGTTTTGACGACAGACGCGACGTCGTTCTCCAAAACATGATTGCGCAGCGCGGCCGCGTTCCACGCGTGTCTCGAAAAGCCAAACCGGGCGAAGAACGCAGCCTTGCCCCAACCATCCGGATGCTCCGAATTCAGTAGATAGGCGACGACCTTCCTCCTCGAAACTTCTGCTTTCTCAGCGCTGGGAAGTCTCGCCACTATCTGTTCCTCACGTGACTGAACAACGAAAGCAACTTCACAACCTGCGCGGCGATTCGTAGAGGTAGTGCTTGATGTTGATCAGTGTCCTGGCTCGTATCCATTTCAAGTATACCAGACTTGAAGGGCGGCGTCATGTTGTGGATGCCGCCCTTTTCGTGTCTTGAAGTGAAACAAAAAGGGCTCGCGGTGAGCCCGCAACCCATGGAGGCATGTACCATGATCCTGAACCAACTTGGTATCTTTGGCTGGAAGGAAGCGGACGAGAATCTCGTGCTCGCTTCTCTCCTCACTGGCGATCCGTTATTGCTCATCGGCAATCACGGGTGTGCCAAGACGCATGTGGCCAACAAGGTCGCGCAGGCATTGGGACGCACATTCCTGGTGTATGACGCGTCGAAGGCCATGTTCGAAGATGTGCTGGGTTATCCAAATGTGGAGAAGCTCAAGCACGG
>SLSB01000418.1 GCA_007130675.1 Candidatus Hydrogenedentota bacterium
AGGTTTTCACATCTTTGGAGTGCGGTGGCTTGCCGCCGCTTTGGTTTCGCCCGGCTTGCCGGGCGGGGTGAATCGCGCGCAACCGCAGCTCGATCAGGGTGCCGAAGTCACCCTGCAGATGTCTCGCCTACCGATGCCTATCCGGCGATTCGTCCGGATACTTCCGGCCGGTTGGCACGTGACCGAAAGAAGCGCTGGCGGAGGCGGTTCACGGCAAGGACTACCAGATACGTGGCCGCGCCCACCATGATGATCGTGGGGCCGCTGGGAAGGTCGTAGGGATAGCTGAGCGCAATGCCCGCGGTGGAAAACAGCATGCATAGAAACACGGCAAGCGCCATAATCCGCGCCATCCGGCTTGAAAACTGGCCGGCCACCGCGGCGGGGAGCGTCAGCAACGCAATGACCAGCACAATCCCCACCAGATAGACGAGCAACACAACGGTGACCGCGATCAGACACAGAAGCAGGAGGTAGTAGCGCTCGACGGCGATGCCCCGTGTGCGGGCGAATTCTTCGTCGAAACACACCGCCAGAAATTTGTTGTAGAAAAAGATGGCAATGCCGACCACCACCAGATCGAGCCCGGCAACAAGCCACACGTCGCGCCGGCTGATGAGCAGGATGTCCCCGAACAGGAAACTCATGGTGTCTTTGTTGTACCCGGGCGTCTTGGCCAGCAACAGCAGCCCGATGGCCATGCCCGCCGCCCACACGGCCCCGATAGCGGTATCTTCGCGCTCCTTCGCGCGAAGGCTGACGATGCCAATGATAAGCGCCGCGAGCAGGGCCGCCGGAAATGCTCCGTAAATGGGTTCAAGCCATGTCAGGCCTGCCTGGCTGCGCAGATACAGCGCCGCGCCGATCCCCCCCAGTACGCAATGGGCAATCGCAGCGGCTATGAACGTAATCCGCCGGGTCACGACGAATGTGCCGACAATCCCGAAAGCCACGCTCGAGAGCATCCCCACGAGCACCGCGTGCCGCAACACAGGGATGTCTGGATGAAACAGTGCTGCAAGAAACTCACGCATGGGCGTGGTCCGTTTCCGCGGCGCGCATGTCATGTCGGATGAGCCGCACATCCGCCCCGTACAATTCGCGCAGACGGTCCGTCGTCACTTCACTGGTGGGGTGGATGTGCGCCCGCTGATTCACGCATACCACGCGCGACACAATGTCGTAAATGAACGCCGGGTCGTGAGACACCATGAGAATAGTCCGGCGCTGGGCGACGGTCTCGAGAGTTTGGACGAGACGCTTCCCTGCTGCCAGATCGACGCTGGCGGTCGGCTCATCGAGCAGCAGCAGGTCGGGGTCCGACACGAGAGCCCGGGCGATCAACACGCGCTGCCGCTGTCCCCCCGAAAGCTCGGAAAACGGACGCCGGCGCAGGTCCGCGACCCCCATTTCGTTGAGCGCCTCGGCTACAGCCTCCTTTTCCGCACGTGTATAGCGCCCGCCCCAGTGCCGCTCGGCCATGCCCATCAGCACAACATCGTTGACCGATACCGGAAACCGCGGGTCATAATGCACGTGTTGGGGAGTGTAGCCGAGCCGTGCGCGCGCATGCGCGGGCCGTACGCCAAACACCCGCACGTCGCCCCGATCCGGACGAAGCAACCCGAGCACGAGTTTGAGCATGGTGGATTTACCGCCGCCGTTGGGACCGATTACGCACGAGAACTCTCCGGTCGGGATGTCGAGATTGACATCGAGAAGGGCGGGGCGGCCGTCATACGAAAACGTGACATCACGCAAGCATACGGCAGGCGCATGCTCAGGGTCTGCTGGAACTGGACCGTTCTCGGGGGTTTCCGAAGTCATGACGGCGCATTCTCCCGCGAGAATGCTTCAGCAAGCTCAGCGGCAATCTCGCGCAGGTTCGCAAATACATCCGCGCGCAACGGATCGAGCGTCACCACCGAGCCGCCGATAGCCTCGGCGATGGATTCGGCGCTTCTCACATCAAATTGGGGTTGTACGAAGATCACGCGCGCGCCGTCGCTCCTCGCCTGTGCAACCAGTTCCTGGAGCTGGCGCGGTGTCGGCTTCTTCCCTTCAAACTCAACCGCTTTCTGGTGAAGCCCGTAGGCTTGCGCGAAGTATCCGAGAGCCGGGTGATAGATATAGAAGGTTTTGCCTTCGTAGGGCGCGAGCAAAGCACGCAGCTCGCCATCCAGCGCCTCGAGTTCGGCCAGCGTCTCGCGCAGATTCGCCTCGTAGGCAGCCGCATGCGCCGGGTCAACCCGCACAAGCGTCGCGGCGATGGATTCCGCCATTAGTGCAAGCGTTGGCGGGGCCATCCACACATGGGGATCGGTTTCATGGTCACAGTGGCCATGATGATGGGCGTGCGCATGCCCTTGGTCCCCGTGGCCATGGTGGTGATGTGTGCAGCCTCCTGCAATCCGTGTGATACCCTCGCTTACATCGCACACCTCGAGCGCTGGAAAGTTTGCCTCGACGCGCTTGCTCAGTTCGCGTTCGAAGGCAAATCCGCCCACGTGAAAATAGGCCGCAGTATCTCCGAGAGCCATCGCCTGGCGGGGAGTGATCGCGAACGTATGCGGCTCCTGTCCGGGCGCCACAAGCGCCTCGACCTCGATGCGCTCTCCGCCTATTCGTGCGGCCAGTCCCGATAGCGGGGGAATGCTCACGGTCACCCGTAAGGGGTCGTTGCCTGCCCTGGCCGAGGCAACGGGGTCCGTCGAGACGCCGCAGCCACCTAGCACCGTCAGTGCGCAGGCGATGCACACCAGTGACACATATCTGGGGAAAAAATCAGTGCGCATGGTTCTTTGTTCCCTCCGAAGACCCCGCCGCCGCGCATACAAGATGCACCGCCTGGCAATTCTCGCATTGCTCGACTTTATGCGTGACCGAAAACCGGTCCCAATGCTCGCGCTGCTCGGGCGAAAGCGTGCCCGCTCCAAGACACAGGGGACACACGTTCTCGAGCGCCGCCAGAATGGCCCGCCGAATGAATTCCGACCGGTTGCCAATGCCTTGCATGGCCGCAGCCAGCGTCTCGTCGACCTTGAACGTGATGATCTCGTGCTTTTTCGAATCAGCCATGACACCCCTCCTGTGTTTTTGAATACAATAATACTTTTTATTACCAAACGCAACGGCCAGCTGCCGCATTCCCGAGCTTCCGCGGGGACATCGTCCTGTGATTTACGGCATACTCACGCGATGCCCATACCGGGCCCTGGCTCCTTCACTGCTTCTGACTGGCGGGCATTCGGGTCTTGGGCAAACGGTCTTGCGTGATACGTATCGAGATTCTCATACGCCGTGGGCAGGCCCGGAATATCCCAAGAGTGTCTGTTTGCAGAAAAGGCAGGCGCTTTCTTCGTAACAAAAGTTCCCGCATCTATCGCCAACTCATGTACGCGTAAGTTGGTGCGAAACGCGGGGTAGGTACGTGGTCACGCCACGTTGCCTCGCAGAGGTTCTTTTTGCAGAGAAGACAGAGTTCTCACAGGGGACTTTGCGCGAGTTTCAAATGCCGCGCCGCTCAGGAGAACGGCGCGGCGTATCTGTCAACCAGATCATTCGGGGGCGGGCACGTTCTTCAACAGCATTTGATGCTTTGCGTATTGCCGCGAGTTCGCGAACCGGAACGGTAGGCCGGGGTTGATTCCGGGCGCTTCGCCAGTATAGAAAACCATTTGATAGACGTAGGCAATATCCGGGTCTTTGGTGCCTTTGAACGCCACGAACATATCGAGCGCGTACTGGGTTGGCTGGCCGGTCAGAAAGATCATCTTTTCGACTTCCCAGCTCCGGCCGCGGACCGCCGCGGCATACGGGATGTGTTCGTCGTCGTACTCCGGCTTGGTCCAGTTGGGGTTCTGCCTCAAGAACTCGAGCGCCGCTTGCGCCAGTTCGTCTGGATCTCCGGGGCCTTGAAAACCGGAGTTATGGCCGGGCCATGTAGTTGCTTCAATCGCCTCCCTGTTGGCTGCCTCGTGCTCTTCAATCAGCTTTTCAGCCTTGGCAAGCTTCTCGGCGTAGCTGCCCGGCTCGAGGGTCTCAGCAAGACTGAACACCACACCAGCCTGATTTGCCAGTCTGAGCCGGAAATCGACCCTGTCGGGGGTGTGTTCGAGTGATTGCTGGATGCGAAGCAGGCGATTGTCGCCCACACCGCCGGCGAACTCGGCGATAGCACGCTGTCTGCTTTCGATATCGACCGAGTGCGCGGCCCACCCCAATGACTGGGCATTATGGGCGACGGTGACCCCATCGGGGCGTTCGACGTCCCGGAAGGACTGTGTGACCGCCTCCTCTGTGTTCCCATAGGCTGCATAGAACTTCGGCGAGAACTCATTCCATTCGTCAATAAACTTGAACCAGCTCTCGGCATAGGCCCACGGATCTTCCTCAAGAGCAAACTGTGACCCAAACAGCTGGAAGGAATCCACCAACGCATTCATCCGCAGCCAGTCTTCCTGCTTGCTCTCCATGTCAGCCACGGCCGAAGCAGCCAGCAAAATCACCATCCCCGCCACTATCCATTTGTTCATCGCATGTCCTCCTGTTCTAGTGTTCAAACAGTAACTTCTTCTTGGTTTAGGTGAACCCCTCCATTGCCATACCCCCATCGCAACGTGTAGGATGAGGCTAGGAAATGACTTCTTGTAGTGTATACGCCGCACGCCATACGTCAAGTGCCCTAAACAGGGCATGGCAACGGTGAAGTAGAGGCTGGCAGGCACGAGCATGGTGGATAAAAGTCAATAATGCAACCTTCAATAGACCCGCGCAGTCAGGATTTCCGCTCCGCATACATGCTGCTTGGAGCATGCCTCGAATCGGGGGGCTCGCCCGGCCTGTGGTGCCACCGCCTGAGCAAGGGTTTTGAAGAAGTGTTGGGGGTGTATCTCTCCACCTTCTTCGAAGGGCCATTCGATTTTGCATGCGGACGTGATGCACCGTCTGCCGACGACCGCTTTCTGCTGCACGGAAGCGCTCTCGACACCGCCGTGAGTGTCTTGGGCGATTTCTGGAAAGAGAACCGTGACGGCGTTGCCAATGACCCTATGTTGACGGCTTGGGCG
This sequence comes from Candidatus Hydrogenedentota bacterium, assembly GCA_007130675.1. Lineage (GTDB taxonomy): Bacteria > Hydrogenedentota > Hydrogenedentia > Hydrogenedentales > SLHB01 > UBA2224. The sequence continues at coordinate 5,070 of SLSB01000418.1, forward strand.
CGCGCATCGGGCCACACCGTCACACGGACACGCCAACAGCTGATCTTGGACAAAGAGTGGTACAAGTCGAATGCCTACCAGAACTACTTTCGCAGGGCGTCTCTGGGCGACACCATGCTCGCGCGTTTTCCATCAGGCGGCGGAAAATGGATGCTGCTGAACCTTTGGCGAGAGGCGGGTGAACGGCCCTTCACTGAACGAGAACGTCAATTCGTGCATCTGCTTGCCGCCGAACTCGCCTCGCTGCTCGAGCAAGGGCGGTTGGCCCCGCTTGCCGGGCTCGAACGCCCGCTGTCTCCCCGTGTGGCGGAGGTCTTGGCGCTTCTTCGCGACGGCCTGAGTGAAAAGGTGATCGCGTATGAACTCGGAATCAGCAAACATACGGTGCACAACCACGTAAAGCGGCTTCACACCATATTCGGCGCTGGTTCTCGCAGCCAATTGCTGGCGCGCACCCAACACATCCTCACGGCAGGGGACAGCATCCGCTTTGGACCACTCGTAGCTCCGCGGAGCCCCCAGTACCGCCCCAACCATACCCGCTGATCGGCACGCACCATCGCAGACTGCCGCGGAAAACGCGCAGGCGCCGTGTGATGGAAGGGAACTGCGCAAGCAGCGGATACCTACCGGTCCCGCACGCCCTTGAGAGCTTCGCGCAGGTTATCCACGATCACCTGGTTCACGTGGAAGATCTCGGAACGGCCCTCGAGCGCGGCGAATCGCAGATAGGATTGCTCGGGCACCGGTTCGCCGATGCGGAAAGGCCCGGCCGTGCGCGTCTCACCGCCGTCCGCCATCTCGACAGTCAAGGTCACGAGCGGCTCGTCCAGACCATAGGGAGCGAGGTCGTCGGGGGCTTCCATGACTTCCATGCCGGAAGCGTCGACCCGTGCCACCGCCTCCACCAAGGCCCGCGCATCGTCCTGGCTGTCCCAAATCTTCTCGCCGGGCCGCTCGACTGTCCACCGGCGGCCTTTCGCAAAGACATAGTCCGTGCCATCGAAATGCAGGTGAATACGGGTGACCGCACCCGGCTCGCACTCGAAGATGCGCTTCTCGCGAAAATCGAACAGATCGCGGGTGATCATGCGAACGTGCGGCGCGGGCACAAGGGTGATGACGCCGGTGTCCAGCGTCGCGTAATGTGCGTTTCCGTCGTCAGTGACATGCCCGATCCGGATCACTACCGGCGCATCGTCGCCTTCGAAGGCAAGCCTCAAAGTGATCGCCGGGTCGGCCAATCCCGCATCCACCATGGAAATCGGCGGGAAAGATTCGCCCCGCACCTTGAGCAGGGTCGATATGATCGCCGAAACCATTTCCTGGTCAGCAGGTTCATCGACCGGATCCGCCAGCCGCCACCGTTTCGTATCATCTTGCACAAGGGTAAGGTCCACATCATCTCGACGGTAGTGGATCCGCTCGAGGTCCATGGCACTTCGGGTCAACAGCCGGTTCTCGCGGTAGGCATCAGGCGTTTTTGGGAAAAAACCATAGAGTGCCCCATCGATCTGAAACACCGCGGGTTCATCGGCCCGCTTGGCAAACAGCATCTTGCGGTCGCGGTCCATCGTGCCGCCGCCAATGTAAAGCGTCTGAGGCTCGCTGTCCTCTTCCGAATAGACGGTGATGCGCGCTCCCGGAGGATTCAGGAAGAAGTCATCGAGGTCCTCAGGCGCATCCACATAGTCATGCCCGACGGCAAACTGGAGCTCATTGGCGAGTCCCTGGACAAGCGCGGCATTCGCGGTCGCCTCGAAAGGCTCGAGCATGCGCCATGTGTGCTCGTCGGTTTGCTCGACAACGACCACCCCGATCTCATCCATCGGGTACGAGCCTTCCGGCTTCGGTGCATCGGGATCGGGCTGGCGGATACGCGCAAACTCGATGCGCGTGATGCCTTCATACCCTACATCGAAGATGTAGCGCTGCCGAAGATCGAGCAGTTCGCGGTTCAAATGCGCGTACTGCGCGTCAGGAACCAGCACCACAGCCCCCCCGTCGATCTGTGCATAACGGTTCACTTGCATCGGGCCCACCTTACCGAAAATCACCCGGTGGACCGCGCCGTCTGCCTTGGTAAACTCGACCTGCAGTCGCGGGTCATCCAGTTCGTACGGCGCCAGATCTCTCGGCCGCTCCTCGATGATGCGCTCGCGATGCAGCTCAACCAGATTGGCCGCGAGCCGGTTCCAGACCTCGTCTTGGCCCTTCAGGGCATACGGAGCGGTAATGCGCCAACGGCCGTCGCCATCGGTCACGCCAACCGTTGGACGGCGGTCTTCGACCTGAATCGATATCTCATGCAAGGACTGAGCACTTACATCGAACACGCGACCGGCATCGTGTGCAGCCTGGCGGCCACGCTCCTCGTAGCGCAACATCCCCCAATACGCCACGCTGAGACCAGCAAAGACTGCAAGCAGCGCTATGGCCCAACGATGGTTCATTGGTACTTTCTCCGCAACGCAAAAGTCACCAGACCCGCGCCAATCACAAGCTGAAACGCCCCGAGAATGGTGATCCACGCAATGACCCGCTCCTGGTTCGGCGTAAAATGCAGCGGCGGGTCTTCCCGTCGTGCGGGACGCACCCCAACCAGTTCCTCGTGCTCGGTCAACCAGGCAAGGCTGTTCATAAGGAAATTCCAATGGCCGACCACGCGGATCTTATCATTCGACACGAAATCCTGGTCGCCCACGACCACGATGCGCGCGTCGCGGGTACGGCCGGTATCGCCGACTTCAACGCCCGTGCTGGCCGTAACGGCCGCCGCCACGCCAAACGGCCCCCTCAATTCGCCGTCCTCGGGCTGGGCATGCCCCTGTTCAAACAGTCTGTCGAGATTGGTCTCGGCCCAGGTGCCCGGCAGAGTGTGCAGCAAGACGTCTCCGGCCACACCTTCAGGCATATTCCCCACGAGATTGACGCTCCGTGACAGCGCAAACATCATGTTTTGATCAAATCCGCGGGTGATAATGTGAGAATCATTGTACGAACCCCGCAACGGCACGTCGGGCGCGTCAATGCCAATCAGACCAAAATCCGGCACAAACAGCACCATGATCATTTCCTGAGTCGTGTTCGCGCGAGACAGAATGATATCGGTGCCCACATGTATCCCGTATTCATCGCGCAACATGGGCAGGAAATGCTCGACACCGCGCGAGACTATCCGCCAAGGTTCGAGAAGAACCAGCATCCGGCCGCCCCGCTCGAGATACGCTTGAATGGCTTTCACCGTAGGCACTGGCAAATCACCGGTCGGGCCGTTAATGACCAGCACATTGCAGTCAGGAGGAATCTGCGGATCCAACACATTGATCGAAAACTCCTCGAGGATGTAGGACTCTTCCTCGAGACGGGCCGCCATCTCGGACAGGGTCCTGAGCGACGGCTCGTTTTGCCCGGTAAGAAAATACAGCTTGGGTTCCGAATCTCGAGCAACATAGATTAGCGACTGCGTGAACGCGCCTTCCTCGAGACGGTCGTTGACATCCGAAAACGCGATGACCCGTTGCCGCATCCCGCTCTTAACCACCACCGCGCCCTGGGGAGGGACATGCGGAAGCCCCAGGCTCTGCATCTTGACCACATTCTGCTCGGGATCAAAAAACTCGACGTTGAGATGCGGCGTGTACCGTTGGCACCGCTGCAAAAAACGCCGCGCTTTCTCCCTCCGAATTTGGATGTCGCGGTCTCCAGCCTGAAGAAATAGCCCGAACACCGCTATCTCCTGGTCCAGCCCGCGCAGCAATTGCACCGTCTGAGGCGATAGCGGCCTCCGCCCCTCGCGGGTGAGATCCCACGAGTAGCCGACGTGTTTGATGAACGCATACAGCACCACGCAGATGCCCAGGAATGCCAGAGTAGCCACCACGGTACTCACCGCATGCACCGTCTTTCCACGCTCGATTGACTCGACCATGCGGCTGACGCCGATGGCGACCCACGCAATCGCGCACAACACACCAAAAGACAGCGGCATCAACACCGAAAACGAAAACGGGTCACGCCGGAATACAAGCACGTTGAGCCCGATGGCCAGCCCGGCCAATGCGAGAATACCAAAGATCAGGCGCACGTTTTTCATCGGATCAGGCCCTCCATAAACGTGTTTCGAGGACCCGCAACGTCATGAACAGCCAAAATGCAGCGAACAGAAGGTAATAGGCAATGTCTTCGGGCTGGAACACGCCCTGGGCCATTTCCTGGGCATGCACATCAAGCGGCAGCTCGGTTGCCAGCGCGCGGAACACGCTGTAGCCAAAGTGCGCGGCCCGCTCAGCCCACCCCGCCCAAGTCTCGGGCAACGCGATCGCCTCGGGAAGGTCTCTGCTAAGCGAACCCAGCACGTAGGATGCAAACCACAAGCCGAAGGTAGCCGTTCCGGCCGTTACTTGGTTGCGGGTTATCGAAGAGACAAAAAGACCCATGCTCAGAAATGCCGCCCCCATAAGAAACACCGTCACTACGCCAAATCCGAGCACCACCAGTTCGACGTGAGGCACGAAATACCACACCACCGCCATCTGGATGGACACCACGCCCATCATAACCAGCAACATGCCCAGCGCCGCGAAGTACTTGCCAAACACGATCTCGCGGTTGCGAAGCGGGTGCGTCAGCAGCAGCTCGGCCGTGCCGCGGTTCTTCTCTTCGGCCAGAAGCCGCATCGTAATCAGCGGGCCGATGAACATGATAAGCAGGCCGCAAAACACCAGAAACGGGCTGAGCAGCGTCTCCTCGAAGTCCGGTACGCCCACATACCCATAGGCCGACGGCGCCTGCGTGGCGCGGGCATAACCCATAAAGGATGCCGCGAACCCAAGGCCCGAGATCAGGGCAAACACGCCCACCACCACATAGCCGACAGGCGTGATGAAATAACTCACAAACTCACGCTTGCAGACCGCCCAGGTATTCCTCATGCAGCCTCCCCCTCGTCGGCTCCGATGGCCTCGATAAACACGTCTTCGAGGGTTCGCGTGCGCTCGCGCAGATTCTCGACCCCGTGATTGGCCCGCACCAGCGCCGTAGTCAGCAAAACGCCCATGCGTTCGTCGGGCTCCGTGGTGATGCGGTAGCGGCCTTTGGTCTCGACCGCAACATCGCGCACACCCGGCACCGCGGCCAGCGCAATCCGAACCGCCGTTTCATCGCCCAGAATCTCAGCGTCGAAAATGCGCTTGTCGCCACGAGCCCCGGCAAGATTGGCCATACTGTCCTCGGCGACAATGCGGCCCTGATTGATAATGATGACCCGTTCACAGACCATCGCGACCTCGGGAAGAATATGGGTGCTGAGCAATACCGTATGGTCCTCGGCCAAGGCTTTGATCATCTCGCGAATATCGATGATCTGCCGCGGATCCAGGCCCACGGTGGGCTCGTCAAGAATTAATACGGGCGGGTTGCCCACCAGCGCCTGTGCCAGACCCACCCGTTGCCGGTAGCCCTTTGAAAGATTGCCGATCGTGCGCCCGGACATGTGCGCCAGCCCGCAACGTTCCATGACGCGCGACACCTCGTGGCTGCGCTTCTTGCCGCGAAGCCCTTTGATATCCGCAACATACGCCAAGAACTTACTAACCACCATTTCGCGGTAAAGCGGCACGTTCTCGGGAAGATAGCCCACCCGCCGCTTCACCTCGATAGGGTCGGCCTCAATGTCAAACCCGGCAATCTTTGCCCACCCGCGTGATGCTGGAGTAAATCCTGTCAAAATGCGAAGCGTGGTAGTCTTTCCTGCACCGTTCGGGCCAAGAAAACCAATGATCTCACCCGATTCAACGGAAAAAGACACGTTCTCGACAGCCGCGATCTGGCCATAGTACTTGGTAATACCGTTTAGTTCAATCATAGTACCCGCTGTATTTGGAATCGCCACACCACTCTGTAAGGTGTATACTCTGAATCGCACGCCGGTTTCAAGCCGCACCTTCCACCACAAGTGATGCAGAAAGGTTTATCGCGGTCCATCCAGCTGTCATCGTGCCCAAAATCAAGCATATCTTACCAAGAAACGTTTCCCAAAGGCGAATTTCTGACACCATGCGGCATCTTTTTCCCTGCTCAATTATGCGCATAATATGAAATGCCCGATGTGCATGCGGAGTTTGCGTAACACACAACCGATTCATTCGTATGGTGTTAGTAAGCGAGAGCGTAGCCCTGTCCGTGTTGATGGCACGGGAAATGCTTTACAGATTCTGCGAACGGCCCCCAGTACCGGCCAACAACATAGAGGTGTACGAATGAAAGTTCAGTGTTGCGTTTGTAAAAAAGTTCGTATCGGAACGGCATGGCGTCCTGCCCGCGGCCAACTTCTGCCCGGCGACCTCATAAGTCACGGGTATTGTCCCCCATGTGCTGCCCGTGCTTTCGAGAACATCCGGTCCGAATATGGGGATTCCGCCTGCTGCCGCGCGTCCGTCGCGTAAATGTCCTGCCTGGTTCGTGCGTGCAGGCCACCCGGTGGTCCGCACGCGCCTGAACGACTTTCCATATTCACATCGCACATTTGCATGGAACTTCATGGCCCTGCAAGGAATATATGGCGCATGTAGTGCGTTGGGCGTTTACGAGCGAGTGGTTCCGTACAGCAGCCTCGGGCGAATGCCTGTCCCTCCGGCGAACAAGTCCTGTATGTCCGCCGTGCACGGTTTGGACCGGTTTGAGAAACCGCATTCGGAAAAACGCGCGTGCGACGCACACACATAACATCTGAAACGCATTCGGAAAGGCTGACGCACAATGGGTGACTGGGTACAGCTCTATGTGGTGTTCGCATTCATAGGCAGCATGATGACGCTCCTCGTAATTGGTGAGGAACTTACGACAAAAAGCAAAAAACGGTTTTTCGGTTTCACTGTCGGAGATATCATAGACGCAGTGCACCATCGTCAACAGCGAAGTGTGCACAGTTTTGTCGAGGGCATTTCGTTCCGCACCATTGTCGTGACCCTTACTGCGTTTGGTTTGAGCGGTCTCACCTTCACCTTTCTGCTCCCCCCTACAAATGTGAAGTCACTGGCGCTCCTTACGGGCGGCGTCGCCTTTGGCCTCGATCTCTGGATGGCCCACAGACGCGAACTCCGTGAAGCCCAGAAACGGCAATGGACACCGCTCGATGCCGTCGGACGCGTCGTTCCCATTACCATCACCATCCCCGGCGGCGGGATTGGCGCCGGGGCCATTGCCCTGCGGTTCGTACCCGATGAAGATGAGGAACCCGTGACATTCCAGGCGGTCACCAGCGGCCAGGGATTGTCCCGCGGCGGGTACGCCTACGTCGTGCGCGCAATAGACAACAACACGGTCGAAGTACAGGCAGCGCCTGCGGCCGTGCACGCCTCCTCTGCCGGAGCGCCCCCGCCCATCCCCGGCGCATAAAGCAAAACACACAAAACCGCCTGGCATCCTCTCCTGCTCTAACGTGCAATTTTGCGCCATGCGGTTGGTCGGGCTACAATGGGCTATCCATGGGTGTGTCAGCCGGTACGAAGGAGGGTCCTGCCGTGGCAGCGAACAAGACGGTCTTCGGGTTGCTCGTCGGAAACCGGGGATTCTTCCCGGACGATCTGGCGCGAGAAGGCCGCGCCGTGATGACGGACCTGCTCAAACGGCTGGGCTATGGCTGTGTCACGCTTACGCAAAAGGACACCAAGTTCGGTGCGGTCGAGACGTGGCAGGATGCCAAGAAGTGCGCCGGACTGTTCCGCGAAAAGCGAGACGACATTGACGGAATCATCGTGACCCTGCCCAATTTCGGCGATGAGCGCGGCGTGGCCGATTCGCTCAAGATGGCCGGGCTTGACGTGCCGGTGCTCATGCACGCCTGGGATGACAACAAGGCCAAGATGTCGATCAGACACCGGCGGGATTCGTTCTGCGGAAAGATGAGCGCCTGCAACAATCTCGTCCAGTACGGCATCCCGTTCAGCCTGACCAAGCTCCACACCATGGACCCGCGCACCACCGAGTTCGAGCAGGAGCTCCACTGGTTCGCCGGAGTGTGCCGGGTGGTGAACGGGTTGCGCCATTGCCGCGTGGGCGCGCTCGGCGCCCGGCCCGCCGCGTTCAATACCGTGCGCTACAGCGAAAAACTTCTCGAGGAATCGGGCATTTCGGTCGAGACCCTTGATTTGTCCGAAGTGCTTGGCCGCATCGGACGGCTGGCCGACAACGACAACACCGTCAAGCGCCGCCTGGCCAAAATCAAAGACTACACGCCCACCAAAGGCATTCCCGAAGAGAATCTCCTCAAGATGGCCAAGCTCGGCCTGGTCATCGATGCCTGGATGGAAGAGGCTGAACTTGATATAACCGCGGTGCAATGCTGGACCGCCCTCGAGGAATACCTGGGCATCGTGCCCTGCACGGTCATGAGCATGATGAGCGAAGGGCTGAAATCCTCGGCATGCGAGGTGGACGTAGGCGGCGCGGTCGGCATGCACGCGCTCGCGCTCGCTTCGGGCACGCCGAGTTTTCTGCTCGATTGGAACAACAACTACGGCGGCGAACCCGACAAGTGCGTATGCTTCCACTGTTCGAACTTGCCCAAGAGCTGTTTCGAATCAATGGCGATGGATTATCAGGAGATTATCGCGGGAACCGTCGGGAAAGAAAACACGTACGGCACTGTTGTGGGGCGAATCAAGCCGGGACCGATGACGTTTCTGCGAATCAGTACGTTTGACACCGAGGGCATCATCGGTGCATACGTCGGGCAGGGCGAATTCACCAAAGACAAACTCGAGACGTTTGGCGGTTATGGCATCGCCAGAATACCCAATCTGCAGTTGCTGCTGCAGTATGCATGCGAGAACGGCTTCGAACACCACGTCGCCATGAACCACAGCAGCGTGGCGCGGGTGATATACGAGGCGCTGGAAAACTACCTCGATTGGGATGTGTACCTGCACGCTTAGCGGCAGGGGGGTGACAAGAGCTGCGGCGCCGGGCCGCGCAAGGGAGAACGAGACCATGGAAAAATTCGGTGCAGCGATTATCGGCAGCGGCTGGGTGGCCGGAGAATACATTCGGGCGTTTATGACCAACCCGAAAACCGAATTGCGCGCGATTTGCTCCCGTACCGAGGAGGGAGCGAAGGCAAAGGCGCTCGAGTTCGGCGTGACATGCGACACCTACACCGATTACGAAAAGATGGCCGCCCGCGATGACATTCACCTGGTGGTTGTCGCGTCTCCGCCCCACGTGCATAAGGATCAGGCCGTGGCCGCGGTGCAGGCCGGCAAGCACCTCATTCTCGAGAAGCCCATGGCCATTACGCTCGAGGATTGCCGCGCCATCCGCGACGCCGTGGCCGAAGCCGGCGTTAAATCCGTCGTCAGTTTCGTGCTGCGATGGAATCCCCTTTACGAGATAATCAAATCGCTCATCGCCGACAAGGCTATCGGCGACCTGTTCCTCGGCGAGGTGGATTACTTTCACGGCGTCGGGCCGTGGTACAAGCTGTACGCGTGGAACGTCAAAAAAGACATAGGGGGCAGTTCGCTGCTTGCGGCCGGATGCCACGCCATGGATGGTCTTCGCTGGTTCATGGGCGGCGAGATCGCCGAGGTGTACCAGTGCGCGACATTCGGTAAAGGCCCCGACTTCAAAGAGTACGAGTACGACCCGACCACCTGCACGGTATGCAAGTTCGCCGACGGCCGCATAGGCAAGGTAACCTCGTGCATCGAGTGCATCCAACCCTACGTGTTCAACATCAACCTGGTGGGAACCCACGGCACCATCAAAAACAACCTTCTGTTTTCAAAACAGAAACTGGCGGGGCAGACGAGCTGGGCCGAGATTCCCACCGTGTTGCCCGACAGCGGCGACGTCACCCATCATCCGTTCTCGCATGAAGTCGACCACCTGCTCGGGTGCATCGAGACGGATACCGAATCCCACTGCAGCGTCGCTGATGCGTACATCACCCACGAAGTCTGTCTCGCGGCCGACCTGTCCGGCAAAGAAGGAAAACCGGTAACGCTACCGCTCAAGTGAGATGAAACGATTTCTGGCCAAACATTCGCCGCTGGTGATCCTGGCGGTGCTCTGCATTATCGTCGCCACACTCATGCCAAACTTCCGCAAACCCGGCAACCTTCGGGTCGTGGCATACCGAACACCGGTCATCGGCATCATGGCCTCCGGCCAGACGCTGGTCATCCTCACAGGCGGCATCGACCTTTCGGTCGGCAGTGTGGCGGCGCTGAGCGGCGTCGTGAACGCCAAGACCATGAACGCCATGGAAGAACGCGGCCTGCCTCTCGCCGTAACCATGGGCATCGTTGCCGGGGTTGCCGTGGCCGTCCTCTGCGGCGCTATCAGCGGATTTGTGACGGCCTACGGCAAACTTCCAGCATTCATCTCGACGCTGGGCATGATGATGATGGCCCGCGGGGCCGCGCTCGTGATTACCGGAGGCGCGCCGGTCGGCGGCTTTCCCCAACGCTTCGCCTATCTGGGCGGCACCCGGGGCTGGTACATCCCTGTAGGGATTATGGCCGCGATTGTTACCGTGCTTACGGTGGTCCTCGTGACGACACGGTTCGGCCGGGCCATCTATGCCATCGGAGGCAACAGCCAGAGCGCACGCCTTTCAGGCATTTCGGTCGCCCGTTCGCGGATGCTGGTATTCGTGATCTGCGCAATGCTCGCGGGATTCGCGGGCATCATCGAGACCTCGCGCCCCATGATAGCATCGCCGACAGGCGCCGAAGGATATGAACTCGAGGCGATCGCGGCGTGCGTCATCGGCGGCGCAAGCCTGATGGGCGGCGAAGGTACGGTCATCGGCGCCATTGCCGGCACGTTGATCATGCAGGTGCTGGTGAACATCTGTAATCTCTTGAATGTCGAGACGGATTGGCAGAAAATCCTCGTAGGAGGTCTCGTAATTGTCCTTGTGGCATACGATACCTACCGCAAACGAAAATCGGGTCTTTTGAAAGAATAGGAGCGCGAATGCCATGAAACGCGTCATTCTCGGATTGGTACTGCTTGTCTTGGTAGCGGGATGCGGCGGGCACGGCATCCCAAGCGATGCCAAATACACCATTGCGGTGATTCCCAAGGGAACCACCCACGACTTCTGGCTCACCGTGAGAGCCGGCGCGGAAGCCGCGGCCGGCGAGTTCGAGGCCCATACCATCTGGAGAGGGCCGGATAGAGAAACCGAGATCGTCAGACAGCTCAACATTATCGAAGACTTCATCACCATGGAAGTCGATGCGATTGTGATGGCCGCCTGCGATGAGAACGCCATGGTCGATGTGGTCAGGCGGGCGATGAATGCAGGCATTCCGGTGGTCACAATCGACTCGGGCGTCAAATCCGACGACCCCATCAGCTTCATCGCCACCGATAACGTAGCGGGAGCAAAAGCCGCGGGCCACGAACTCGCCCGGCTCATCGGCGCCGAGGGAGACGTCGGCCTCATCCCCTTCGTGAAAGGCGCGGCAACATCCGAGATGCGTGAACAGGGCTTCAAACAAGCCATTGCCGAGTATCCCGATATCAGACTGGTTTCCACCCTCTACAGCGAAAGCGACGCAACGCGCGGAATGAATGTCACGCAGGATATGATGACCGCCAACCCAAATCTGGCCGGGATATTCGCCGCGAACGAGGGCGGGGCCATCGGAGCAGCCCAGGCACTCCGAGCAGCCGGCAGAGCTGGCGACATCAAGCTCGTCGCGTTTGACGCATCAAGTGAGCAGATCGCCGCCCTGCAGGAGGGCGTCATTCAGGCCCTCATTGTGCAAAATCCTTTCAGAATGGGCTACGAAGGCGTGAAAGCCGCGATAGACCACATCGAGGGGCGCCCTGTCGAAGAACGCATCGACACCGGCGTGACCGTTGTGACCCTCGAGAATCTCGGCGACCCAGAGATTCAGCAACTCCTGGATCCGCTGGGAAAGAAATGACTATGCAGGGCAATAACCCGTAAACTGAGCATTTCGAGCAAATAAATTCAAGAAAATCTCGCGAGCGGTTTGACTTGGGCATGGGTTTCTGGTAGTTTTACCGACGATTGCATTGCGACATGCCGGCGACCAGCGCGGGCATGTTTACTGTGCGGGGGCACATCGAGGTAGTTGCCCGAGAGCAGGGAATCTGCGTAACGAATTCCGCGCTTCCAGGTAGTATGTTCAACTGGGGGAAGGGGTAGGGGGTGTACCCACACGTTAGGCTCGTGTGTCCGGTATGCGCATCGGGTTCTAGCCGCGCTTCTGCTTCATGAACTTGCGGGGGGCTTGTAGGAGACATGTGTTGATAAAGATTACTGAATTTGGACCCAAAGACCGCGGGCTGCTCAAACGATTTGTCCAGTTTCATTGGCATCACTACAAACACCATCCCTATTACGTTCCGCCGCTCAATATGGACCTTCTCGGCAACCGGCTCCTGGGCGAAAAGGGCTTATTGACGAACAAACATCCGTTCCATAAGCACGCCGAGGTGGTGTATTTCCTGGCCGAGCGCGACGGAACCGTGGTCGGCCGCATTGCCGGCTGCATCAACCACCGCTACAACCAGCAGCATAACGCCAAGGCCGTGATCTTCGGATTCTGGGAGGTCATCGACGATTTTGAAGTCGCGGAAGCCCTCCTCGACAAGGTCGCCACGTGGGGCAAAGCCCGCGGCATGACGAGCCTGCTTGGTCCGATGAGTTTCTCAACCAACGAGATCGTAGGCGTGCAGCTTGACGCCTATGACACCCTGCCCTATTACGAAACCGCCAGCAATTTTCCCTATTACGTGGATTTACTGGACCGCTACGGCATGCGCAAAGCCATGGACATTATCGCGCAGAAACTCGATTTCACCAACGGCGCGGCCAACCCGAAGCTCATGGAGCGCATCGATAAGATTGCCAATCGCATGATTGTCCGTAACGGTCTCTCGACCCGGCCGCTCGACTTGAAAAACATTGAAGCAGAGAAGAGCATTATCCGCTCGATTTACAACGACGCATGGAAAGAAAACTGGGGCGCCACCGCGTTTACAGAAGAGGAGTTCGACCTCACGGCCGACAAACTCAGCGTGGTTGCCGACTGTGGCGTGGCGCTTCTGGGGTTTGTGCACGACGTACCGGCGGCGTTTTTTCTCATTCTGCCCGACATCTGCGACTGCATTAAGACCAACGGGAGCATATGGAGCAAATTTGATCTTGTGCGGGTCGCGAAACTGATGCGGAACAAGCGAAGAACCCGTCGCGGCCGCGTAACCCTCCTCGGCATCAAGAAACCCTACCGCCGTTCAGGCCTCGATGCGGTACTGTACCGCGACGCCCTCCGGCATGTGCGCCAGACCCAGCAGTTCGACTTTATCGAGGTCTCGTGGCTGCTCGAAACCAACTCGCTCATCATCAGCGCCGGTGAATCGTTCGCCGCCCAACACTACAAAACGTGGCGTATATTCGAGAAGGCCCTCGCCTGAGCATCAATCCGTTTCACATGAGCCGCCAGCGGGCCCACGGATGCCTCCGCAGGGTCTGATTCCCGCTTGTGCGTAAAGTCCACGGGCTTCCAACCCGTGAATCATGGGGGCATACTGCCTGTGACGACATGGGCGGCGGGGAGGTCTGGACCAACGAGAGCAAAGTACGCTAGACTGCTGCCAAGGAGGGCCGGATCATGAATGCACGTATTCAACTGGATCGAGACGCCCTGGCGGCGTTCTGCCGCAAGTGGCGGATACGCGAGCTCTCACTGTTCGGCTCGGCGCTTCGTGAAGATTTCGGCCCGGAGAGCGACTTGGATTTTCTG
>SLSB01000058.1 GCA_007130675.1 Candidatus Hydrogenedentota bacterium
GCGGGCGCCATGGCGCTGTTTGGCGAAAAATACGAAGAAACAGTTCGGGTCGTCCAGGTTGATGACATCAGCATGGAGCTTTGCGGCGGCACGCATGTGCAGCGAACGGGCGTTATCGGCGCGTTCAAGATTATCGGCGAGTCCTCGATATCCGCCGGGGTGCGGCGCATCGAAGCTGTTTGCGCCGACCGGGCCGTAGACACCATCCAACTTCACGAAGACCAACTCAGCGGCGTGGCGCAGTTGCTCAACGCCAGCAGGGAGGCGGTGCTTCCGCGCGTTCAATCGTTGATGGAGGAAAACAGGCGCCTGAGCCGCGAGGTCGCGCGATGGAAACAGGCCGCAGCTACGGGCGGCGCGGTGGATTATGTGTCGCAGGTGCAGGACATCGAAGGGGTGAAGCTCCTGGCGGCCGAAATCGACGGACAGGATGCCAACGGGTTGCGCCTGGTGATGGACAAACTGCGCGACCAGCTTGGCTCGGGCGTGGTGGTGTTGGCTTCGAGCAATGAAGGGAAAGCCGCACTGTGTGTTGGCGTGACCAAAGACCTGACCTCGCGCGTCAAAGCGGGCGACATTGTAAAACTGCTTGCACCCATCGTGGGCGGCGGCGGCGGTGGAAGACCCGACATGGCCCAGGCCGGCGGTAAGAAACCCGAGAACGTTGGCGAAGTGATCGCCAAAGCGCCGGATATCGTGCGCGAGTGCCTCTCGTAGGAGAGGCGGCGCCCCGGAGTCAGCTTATGGAGCAGATTGGCCGAATCATCGGACTTGATATTGGAGACGTGCGGATTGGCGTCGCGGTGAGTGATCCGCTGGGCATCACCGCGCAGGCGCGCGAAGTCATTCCGGTGCGGTCGCAGGAAGAGGATGCCGAGGCCATCCGCGCGATTGTCGAGGAAACCGAAGCTATCCGTATTGTGGCCGGGCTTCCGCTCGATCAAAATGGCGAGGTTGGACCGCAGGCGGCCAAGGTGCTCGGGTTTGTTGAAACGCTGCGCAGTGCGTTGGACATTGATATTGTGATGCAAGATGAGCGTTTCTCAACGGCGGCCGCCGAGCGCGCCTTGATCGATGCCGACGTGCGGCGCGATAAACGCAGGAACGTGATCGATATGGTGGCCGCACAGCATATCCTGCAGACCTACCTCGACCGGCAGAAGAGCTTGGGGGCGTAGACGCACCATGACCAACGCCGAAAAAGACACTCAGCCACGCAAGAAGCGGTCTTGTTTACGTTTCCTAGTGAAGTCGCTGGTGCTGCTCGTCGTGCTGGTTCTGGTGGCCGGCTCAATCGCAGGGGTTGCGGGCTATCTTGTATATGACCACGTGACTCGCCCCGGCAGCCCCGGCGACACCGTTTCGATGACCATCCCCGAGGGCCTCACCGGCGGCGAAGTAGGGGTCTTGCTCGCCGGCCACGGCCTTGTCGAGCATGAACTGTTCTTTCGGCTGGCCATTCGTCTCGATGATTCGGGCCGGCCTATCAAACATGGATACTACGAACTTCCGACCGGCCTGTCGCCGCTCGAGCTTCTGCACCACTTGCAGGAAGGCACGCAGTGGCGCGCCGATCCCCAGACACTGCCCGATGAGCTTCGAATCACCATCCCCGAAGGCCTGACTATCGCCCAGATGGCAGCCTTGTTCGACAATCCCGCCGCGTTCGAGGAGGCCGCGGCCGACCCCGCGCTGATTGCCCGATTGGGGTTGGATGTGCCCAATCTCGAGGGCTTCCTCATGCCCAACACGTACTTCTTCTCGAAGAAACCGGACGAACGGGCCGTGGTCGAGCGCATGTTCGAACAGTTCATGCGCGATTACACCCGGCTTGTGCGCGAGTTTCCCGAGGCGGCAAGCCGCGATCTGCTCGAGGTGGTCACCATCGCCTCGCTCATCGAAAGGGAATCCCGGGTTGAAGAAGAACGCCCGCTGGTGGCTGCGGTGATCTATAATAGACTCGAGAAAGGCATGCGCCTCGAACTTGACTGCACCCTGCAGTTTGCGCTGAACAAATACGGGGAACGCATGCTGCACGAGGACAAAGAAACGGACTCGCCTTACAACACGTACAGGTACGGGGGATTGCCGCCCGGGCCGATTTGCAGTCCCGGTGTGGCGTGTCTGCGCGCCGCGCTGAATCCCGCGGATGCGGATTACCTGTTCTTTGTGTCGAATGCGGACGGCAGAACCCATACCTTCAGCAGAACCATGTCGGAACACCTCGAGGCCGTGCGGCGGTTCCGCCGGGAAATCGCGGTGCAACGCCGCGCACTGCGCGAGCGCGAAGCCGCGGGAGGCCGTGATGAATCATGATGCACCACCGCGCTCTGCCATGATTCCGCCCGATAGGGTGCTGGTGGCGGTCAACCGCGAACCGGAACACGAACTCGCCTGCGCCCTCGAGTACGGCGTCGGAGCAGAGATCCAGACATTCTCGCTTCCCGAGATGCTCAGCAAGGACTGTTCGGAGGCGTTAAAACAAATGGCGGCGCGCGTTAAGACCCTGCGCGGCCCCGTTGGTGTGCATGGCCCGTTTATCGACATGGCACATGCCAGTCTTGATCCGGAGATTACGCGCATCTGCCGCGGCCGCTACCTGGATGCCCTGGACATTGCGGAAACCCTGGGCGCGAGCTATCTTCTCTTGCACAGCCAGTACAATACCATGCTCAAGCTCGAGACGTACCCCGACATGTACCACGAAGCCAGCCTGCGCTTCTGGCCGGAGATCCTTGACCAAGCAGAAAAGCGCGACATTTCGATCTACATTGAGAACATGTTCGACAGCAATCCTGCCCCGCTGCGGCGGCTTGCAGGCGCCATGGATTCGCCGCGCTTCAAACTGTGTCTCGACGTCGCGCACAGCCAGATCTACAGCCAGCACAGCATCACCGAGTGGGCTGCCACCTACGGCGAGCATCTCGCCCACGTGCATATGAACAACTCACGCGGAACATACGACGACCATTTGGGATTGGGCGAAGGCGCAATCGACATCGCCGCCGCCATCGAGAATATCGAAGCCACTGGACTCTCCGTCACCTACGCCCTCGAGACCAATGCCCACACCCGCGAAAGCCTTGGTTTCCTGGGCATCGCGAATCGTTCGTGAAAACTCCCGTTGGGGTCCGGCCGATCAGCGGACGACCATGAGAGCCTTGCCATTGCCATCCGGACGTGTAGTAGACTGATGTGAACAGCGCGCAGGCGTGGGTATCCCATGCCAGGGGGAGGATGCCGTGAATATCTCGGACTTGCAGGTGAAGCTCTTGGACTTGGTCTTGCCACTCGCGAGAACGGTGGATATGATGAGTCCTGCGCTTGCCGACCACCACCTCGATGTTGCCTATCTAGCCTTGCGTATCGGCGAAAAGTCGGGGTTGCCGGATACAGACCTTCAAACACTCGTGGTCGCGGGCATGTTGCATGATATTGGCGCCTTTTCCCTTGAGGAACGGCTCGACATCCTCGAGTTCGAGTATCGAAAACCCGACGCGCATTGCCGGGCGGGCTATGAATTGCTCCGGCACTTCGAACCTTTCGCGGAGGCCGCGAGGATCATCCGGTATCACCACATCCCGTGGGACAACGAGGCAGGCCGTAAGCTCGACGATGCAACTGTGCCGCTCGCCAGCCACATCGTTCACCTGGCAGACCGCATTGCGGTGTTGATCCCCAAGAACGTGGATGTATTGGGCAAGGTTTCCGAGATCTGCGAGAGGATTAAACAGCAGCGCGGCATGCGGTTTCACCCTGAATTGGTCGATGCAGCCCTTTCGCTCGCCAGACAAGACAGTATCTGGATGGACATTGTCTCGCGCTCGGTCGAGCGGCCATTAACGGCATGCTTGACCACGTCGCAACACACGGCCACATTGGACGAACTGCTTGCGTTCGGCGAGCTGGTATGCCGCCTGATTGACTTTCGCAGCCCCTTCACCGCGACACACACCAGTGGGCTGGCGGCTACCGCGGAAGCGCTGGGTGAGCGCATTGGCTTTCATGAAAACGGCCGAAAACTATTACGGCTGGCCGCTTATCTCCACGACTTGGGCAAACTGGCCGTGCCGCTCGAGATACTCGAGAAGCCGGGGCAGTTTACGGACGGAGAATGGCACACCATGCGCTCGCATGTGTACTACACGTTCCACGCGCTTGCGGCCCTCCCCGAATTGGACCAACTCACCTCGTGGAGCGCGCTGCATCAGGAACGGCTCGACGGGACCGGATATCCCTTCGGGTACACCGCTGAGCATCTTCCTCTGGGTGCACGTGTGCTGGCAGTCGCAGACGTGTTTGTCGGGATTACCGAAGACCGGCCCTACCGCAAAGGCATGCCGGAAGACAAAGCGCGCAGCGTGCTCGCAGATATGGTGGCCAAACACAAGCTCGACCCAGATGTCGTCCGCGTGCTTTTCGACGACTTTGAGGCTGTCAATTCCATCCGAGCCCAAGCTCAGGAGAGTGCACGCCAAGCATTCGAAGCATTCCGAGAGGATTTGGCCAAGCCTGCATAGTCGCCCCGTGCCCTCATGGGCGCCGTCTCACGCGCTTGGCAAGCCTTGGCGCATAGAAGGCTGCCTGGATTGGGCGGTGCATGACGTGTTCGGTATAATCGGCACGGCAGATCATTCACTCGCAGCGGGCAGGCACACCAAAGATTCCCGTTGGAGAAGCTTTTCTGTCACCCAATTGCGTCGGGGTTGCACGGGAATTGCAATAGAGGAGAATCATGATGAATCCGAGACTCATCGCGCCGTTGCTGTTCGCCATCTCTGCTTCAACCGTTTGGGGACTCTCGGCAAATGCAAGCGAGTCTTCCGAAGATAATGGGGCCGTAGCTGCCCTCCCCCAAATTGAACGGCGGGCCGTGACTGTCGATATTGACGTAGGAGAGACGGTCACGGTAACCCTTACGGATGGCTCGGAGACCGAAGTCACGGTGTTCGAGGTCGAGGAAGAACGCGACCCAATACGCGGTGTGTTGCGGCGGGCCGATGTGACCCTCGAAATCAACGGAGAACCCGTTACGCTATCGGCCGGGCTGTATAATCTGCCCGTGGCGGTGGCGGGCGTGCGGGTGGATTGTCCCGTCACGCTAGGCTACATGGTGCGCAGTGGCACTGACCGCTGGGGCATCGAAAAGGATGTCCGCCTTCGTTTCTGGCCTGGCGAGGGTCCGCTGACGGCCCCCGGCACCTTCTGCTACCCGATTCGCCAGAAGTTGTTCGCGTCAGCCACATACTTCGACAACGAGCCGGTGGACGGCGGCAATCAGATAGCTGAGACCGTTTATTACCACTCAGGGGTCGACTTCGGGGCGATGGAGGGCGTGACGGAGGCGCTGGCCGCGGCCGACATGCTCGTGGTGTCCGCGCGCGGCGAAACAATGCCGGAATACGAGGAGAATTCGCCCGTGCGGCCGCGCGGCGACGTGCTGTACATGCTGGATGGCCGGGGCTGGTACTACCGCTACAGTCATTTTCACACGATTTATGATTCGATACAGC
>SLSB01000546.1 GCA_007130675.1 Candidatus Hydrogenedentota bacterium
ACTTTGACGAAGCGGGGCGGTTTCTGTTCGCGGCCGACCTCGGTATCGACAAGATCATGATCTACCGGTTTGATGCTTCGGGCGGCACGCTCGAGGCGAACGAGCCGCACGCCGACCTTGCCCCGGGCGCCGGGCCGCGCCACTTCGCGTTTCACCCCTCGGGCGATTATGCCTATGCGATTAACGAGTTGGACAACACGGTCACGGCGTTCGCCTACGACGCCGCCACAGGGAGGCTCGACACCATCCATACCGTGCCGACGCTTCCCGAGGATTTCACCGAAGACAACACCACCGCGGAAGTCCGCGTCCATCCATCCGGGCGTTTCGTGTATGGCTCGAACCGCGGACACGACAGCATCGCGGTGTTTGGGGTGGACCCCGAGACCGGCCGGCTCGAGCCGCGCGGCTGGACCTCGACGCAAGGCAACACGCCCCGCAATTTCAACCTCGACCCCACGGGCGGCTTTTTGATTGCGGCCAATCAACAGACGGACACGCTCGTGGTGTTCCGCGTCGACCCGGAAGCGGGCACGCTCGAACCCACAGGCCAGATCGTCGATGTGCCCACACCCGTCTGCGTGGCGTTTGCCGCGCCGCCTCAAGAGTAGAACACATACTCCGTGCCCCGTCCGCCCGGGATGTGTCCGGGCGGACGTGAGGATAGCGGCTGACGCCCAGTCGAGGAAATCGAGTAGCAAAGACAACGCACCAGACAGCCCCGGCGAATAACCCGATCGCTTGAAGGGACCGAAAGGACCTCAAGGACAAAAGGGGCACGGTCGTGCGCTGATGCCATAAATCTCCAGAGCAAAAGACGCAAAGTCATGGTATTGGGAGAAAGGAAACAAGAATGCTTCAGAAAACCGTAAACCTTTTCGTCAGTATCCACCTGATTGCCTCGTGTTTCTTTCTGCCTGCCGCGATTATCTTTCTTGTGACGGGAGCGCTCTACACGGTGGATATCAAAGGCAGCTATGAGACTGAGACGTACCCGCTGCCGCTCGATGCGCCCCTCGAACCCGATCTGGATGCCTGCCGCGCGATGACCGAGGCGTTTCTCGAAGCCGAGGGGATTGCGCCGCCCAGCGGCGGCGATCGCATCCGGCGCTTCGGCACGTCGTTCGCTTACGAATGGCATGGCAGCAACCGCGACGTGCTTCTGTCGCCAACGGACGACCCGTCTGAAGCCGTCATCGAGGTGAAGGACACGACGTTCTACCGGCGGATGGTGCAGCTTCATAAAGCCAAAGGCGGCGCGATCTTCAAAGGATATGCCGTCGTGTTCTCTGTTGCTCTTGTGTTGATACTGGTGACCGGCTACATCGTGGCCTGGACCCGGCAGCCCTTGCGAATGCAGACGGTGCTATCGACGGTGCTGGGCCTCATCGTCTTCATTCTGGTCGTGTTGCTAAGCTGAGCCGGTCGAATGCGCGTCCGCACGAAGTGCGCGGCGAGAGCCTGCCCTCATACTTGCGCGGCTTGCACCGCTGCGTGCCAGTTTGCGAGACCAATGCGCATATCGGGCACGGGATTCTCGGGGCTCTCTTCGTATTCCATCACGATCGGGCCAGTGAAGTTGATATCGAGCAGTGCCCTGGCGACCGCGACAAGGTCCATATCTCCCTCGCCGAGAATCTGTTCGTCGCCGCCGATCGTCCAGTCTTTGAGATGCACCGAGACGACGCGGTCTCCCAGGCGCTCGATGACCTCGTGGGGGTGTTCGTTCGAGCGTAGATAGTGACCGGTATCGACGCACGCGCCGATAAACGGGTGCCGCCCATTGACCGCATCGAGCGTGTCGGCCGCTTTGTCATAGCGCGCCCCCGGCCCGTGGTTGTGAATCGCGATCTGGATCTGGAACTCCTCGACCAGTCTATCGAGATCGTCAAAGGCCTCGGGGGTTGGGTCGGCTGTCAACACACGTACGCCGAGGGCTTGCCCGAACGCGAACTTTTTGCGGTTGGCCGCGGCATCTTCCGAGAATCCCTCGACGCCGAAACAAGGCGCCAGCACCTTGTGGGCGGCCAGCATTTCCTTGATGGAGGCGAAGCCGGGGTCTTCGGCATCCGGCGGGAAATGCACCGCGCAAAACTCCATCGTGTCGGCGCCGAGCTGTTTCAAACACTCGATGGCCCCGGCTGTGTCGAATTTCCGAAAGCTGTAGCTTTGTGCGCCTACGGGAAATCGTTGGGTTGTCATGATCTTCGTTCTCCTTCCCGGTCCCCAGTTACAGAGATGTTGTTCGCGGAGTCACTGCCACATCGCGTTCGTGAATGATGTTCCAGGGCGACAGCAAATTCAAGCCCCTTGCTTGAAAAACGTGTCAGGCCCTTGAAAGAATTGAAAGCAAGTAAGTCACGTTTCCGCACGAAGCCTCTATGTGCGGTCAGGGGGGTATCTCTTGGGCAAAAGCGCTGCCGTATCCGAAGCGGCCGGATCAATTGTGCCGGCTGGTCTGGGCACGGCGGGTATTGCCGGCTGCTGGCTCGTGGCAGCCGTCCCGGCCGTGGTGCTGATATGGACTGCGCGCCGCTATGGCCTTGACTTCCCCTGGGCCGAGGACTGGCCCTTCTGCGAAATCGTTCTTGCGCCCATGTTTGAAGACAGGCTGACGTGGCGCGAACTCTGCACTCCTCTCCATGGCTATGCCAAACTCTCGACGTGGGCGCTCCGCGCACCGCTGGCCGCGTTGACCCGGTGGAATCACGGATACGAAGTGGCAGTGAATGTGCTGTTCGGTTTGGGAATCCTTGGCGCCTTTCTCGAGACGTTCAGGCAATCCACGCGCATTGCCCGGCGCGCCTTCCCGCATGTGCTGGTTCCGCTTTTCGCATTCAATCTGCTGGGGTTGGACAAGTCGGTGCTCTGGTTCTGGGGCGACGGCATGACCTATACGCTGGCGGTATGCGCCTCGACAGCGGGCATTGCGTCCCTTGCGGTCCTCGAGCCTTCGTGGCGGCGTATTGCGTTCGCCGCGTCAATGGGCGCCATATCGGTATTTGCGTTTGCCTCGGGGCTGCTCTACCTGGCCACGGCGGCGCTTGTGCTGTGCGCCTCGGCGGGTCCGCCTCGGCGGCGGCGCGCCTTGGCGATCTGGGGCGCCTGGTCGGTAATCCTGGCGGTGCTGTACCTGGCCATCACACGCGACGAGGCCGGCGGAACAGCCGAGCCCCCAGCCATGGCAGAACGGTTGTGGGTGGCTCTGCGCTTCGTGCCGGTGTACCTGGGCGCGGGGCTCACCAAGTTTCATCTCCCCGCCGCGCAGTGGCTGGGCATTGCGGGGTTGCTTCTTGGGGGAATCGTGCTCTGGCGGACGTTTAGCGCGCGTACAGTTCCCGCCGCTGCCGTCATGCCCTTCGTGAGCTTCATGCTCTTCGCCTTTCTGGCAGGGGCGGGCGCGGGTTTGGTTCGGTACCGGCCCATCGAGACGCTCTATACGTTCGAACACGACGGGCTGCTGCGTGGCGCTATCGAGCGGTACCCCTTTTTCTCGCAGTTCTACTGGGCCGGTCTCGTGGGCGTGTTGTGGCTTCGTCTTCCCGCGCGCGACACCACGCTCGAGGGCCGCTGGGGACGCGCCGCTCTCGTGCGAAGCGTTGTTTTCGGCTTTGCGGGCCTGCTGCTCCTCCTGAGTCTGGCAAGCTCACGCACGGGCTTCTACGAGGCACAGGAGCGATACGAATTCTACAGCGCGTATGCCCTGCGCGTGGTCGAGGAAGACCTCGATGCGCTGCCGGATCGGCTTCAGTGGCCCTACGGCAACGAACGCCGTGACGCACTGGCGACCATGCGCGCACACAAGCTTTCCATCTTCCGGGCCGCGCCGGAATGAACCTGATTCAATCGAAGACTACATGTAGCCGATCGCACGCAGTTGTTCGTTGAACTGGTCGGCGGCGGCGTCATCTTCCACCGTTGGGGGAATGGGGGCTTCAGCGGCGTGCTGTTGCAGCTCTTGCAGGAGCGGCTCGATGGTCTCTGCATCGGCGGCGAGGTTGTGGGTTTCCAGGGGGTCGGCGTCAAGATCGTACAGCTCGATACGCGCCTCGAAGGGCCACTCGATTATCTTGTCGAAACCGCGAATCAAGGAACGCTGCTGAGGAATTTCAGCAAACGGCAGGGTGCCTTGCACGAAGCCGGAACCGGCCGCCTCGGGCTCCTCGCCGCCGTTCAACCACAGTGAAAAATCACGCCCCTGCCACGGTTCGGGGATCGGGCAGTCCGCCAACCCGAGCAGGGTGGGCGCCAGATCATAGCCGATTACGAGCTGGTCCTGCCGGCCCCGAAGCGCCATGTCCGGAGCGGTGAGGATGAGCGGCACGTGAATGCCGGCTTCATACAGCGTGACGCCATGCCCCCAGCAGCCGTGTTCCCAGAACTCTTCGCCGTGATCCGAGGTGAAGCAAAAGACGGACGAGTCGAACAGCCCGAGGGCGTCCATCAGGCGGCTTAATTCGTCAACAGCCGCATCAACATAGCGCACCTCGGCATTGTAGAGCGCTCGCAGGCGCGCCTGCTTCTCGGGGGTCATTTCTTCGAAGAAGCGCTCTCCGACAGGCATCGGCGGCCAGGTCTCCCTGGTCAGGCGGCTCATTTGGCGGGCAAGCTCGGGGTCGTCGCAGAATGCCGGCGGCGGGGTATAGGGTGCATGGCAATCGCCAAAATGCACCCAGAGAAAGAAGGGCTTGGAAGAGAGGCTTTGCCAGCGCATGTAGGATTTCGCGAGCAGCGTCAGGCGCGCCGTTGTGTCGATGGGCGGTACGGGAGGCTCGTAGCCCACCCACCGGAGGAAATGAAGCACTACGGGCGTGTGCGGAAACAGCCCCGACCGGTCTTCGGCGAGAAAGTCGAACAAGTGTGCGGTTTCAAACCCGTCGGTGGTGCTGCGCAGGATTCCGAGGAGCGTATTGGCCTTGAACGCCGCGGTGTGGTAACCGGCTTGCTGCAAGGTCTCGGCGAGCGTCGCATGATCTGGCAGAGACGCGTATCGAATGGCCTGCGGCAACGAGGGCCCGTCATCCAGACTCGTTGTTTCCGTTAGCGCGGCGGCATACTGGCTGCTCATCATCGCGACAAACGACGGAACGGTCCATGGCGCGGCGCTGTAACTCCTCGAGAACCACACGCCACGCTCGCCCAGCGCAGCCAGCGCGGGCGTCTGTCCGTTCGGGTTGTCCAGCTCGCACGCATCGGCCCGCAGGGTCTCGGCGGTGAGCAGCACGATGTTGGTGCGGGAGGATGTTGTCTGTGCGGCCCACCACGTCCAGACCGGCGCCGCGGCGAGGGGAGCGGCAAGCCATACCGCAAAAAGAAACGTGAGACCGGAACGCCGCCACCGCAGTCTTGTGACTGCCGTGGCCACCAGCAGGATGGCCAGGGGCAACAGCCATGCCAGCAGCGCGGCATGGGCCGCGATGCGGCGGTTGGGCAACGCAATGAGCAGTGTCGCTACCTCGAGATGCGCCACGAGCGTTACGGCGCTCGCGGCGATCAGCAGGATGGCCGAG
>SLSB01000467.1 GCA_007130675.1 Candidatus Hydrogenedentota bacterium
TGCGGATATCGCACTCGTTGCCCGGCAGATAGTCCTGGAAATACACGTAGCCACGTTCCCGCCCGAGGATACGAGAGTAGCGCGGCGGGTAGGCAAACCGAAGCAGCCCCTTGACGATTTCGATGGCCGGCAGCTTGCCAGTGCGTACCTTGTAGATGCGCTCCTTCAGGCTGCCCCAGGGGCTGTAGATCGGAAAGCCGCGCCCGAAGGCGCGCCTAATCAATCGACGGGCCTGTGTTCTGTTGTGCACCAGTCTGACTCCAGCGGAGCCGGCTCCCCGGCGCAGCTTGAATACCTTTGGAAACTCGGCCTGCTCCACCCAGTGCAGTGCCTGCTTGCGATCAACGAACACGTGGGCTGGAACGGCCGGAATGTTCAGTGCCTCGAACAAATACTTCTGCGCCACTTTGTCGTCAAAGTGCCAGGCCGTGCGGAAATCCGGAAAGACCCTGATGCCGGCATGCTCAAGGGCGGACAATATGGGGCGTGCGATCAGCACGTCGCGCGGATCGGATTGCTCATGGTGCCACATCAGAGTCTCGCAGCCATCTAGCTGCTGGATGATGTCGCTGGCATGGCAGGTGACCCTTCGATACGGGATGCCCTCACGCTCGCAATAGGCGATCCAGCGTGGATGGAACCCGGAGTTTGAGTCGTGGATGGCGAGCGTTTCGACTTCGGTCACCCTATTTGTTTTTTTGCCCATTGCGGAGCGCGTAGAGGAGTACCTCACGGTGCGACTCGCATTGGCACAAAGCTGCCAGTAGGCGCCGCTTCCGGCGTCCGATCAGGCTGGGCAGTATTCCTCGTCTATGAAGCGCAACCAGCCAAGGGTTACGATACGGTTGAATCTGACTGCGCGCGATCGCCATCTTCGTTCTACAGAAGTCGTCAAATGCGGCCGCCAAGGCATCCTCGTTCGCAATGGTCGAGGAAAGCCGCTTCACTCGCGAAATTACTTGCTCCGTATCCGCTTCTGCCATCAATCGCGTCCCCGGGGTCTTGTCATTCTGTACAACGGGATGAAGGGAGAAATCGATCTGCTGGGCATCGTCGACTTCAAGCACGAGGATCAGGCCCCTATTCCATCGGTTGTTCCTTTGCGTCTCGTCATCGATGCAGAAGTTGCCGAGGCTGTAGAAAATCGGTTTTCCACGGTACCATTCATGGCCCGAAATTACATGCGTATGATGACCGATGACGGCATCGGCGCCGGCATCGATCATAAATCGGAACTGCTGCTGCATTCGCGGACTGGGCAGTTCGTAGTGCTCGTGCCCGCCGTGAAGGATCACGAACACAAAATCCGCCGCTTCGCGCGCTTCTGTAATTTCGCGCAGCGCGGTCGGGTAGTCGATCGGGCAGCAGCCGGGCTCTTTGCCCTGCGTCGTCGACCACTCGGTTTCCGTCATGTTGATGAATGCGAACTTGAGTCCACTTCGTTCGAGGACGAGGTGCCCGGCGGCATCCGCCAAATTCTGCCCGCTACCTAGCCAGCCAATTCCCTGCTGCTCCAACGCCGCGAAGGTATCCTGAGCGCCTTGCCAGCCGAAATCCATGAAGTGATTGTTGGCCGTCGCCACTAGGTCGCAGCCAAGGTCATTTAATAACCTGGCGGCGTGGCGTGATCCCCGCAGGTGGGGCCCGGTCTTCGTGATCGGATCGCCGGAATCGGTCAACGGACACTCGAGGTCCATGACAACCAGGTCGCAGGTCCGGAAGAACGCCTGTATCCCCGGGAATAGTTCGAGCCCACGGCCTTTTCGGACGAGCGAGTCGATCCGACCGATCGGACAGAAGTCCCCTGTGAATGCGATTTTCGTCGTCATCAATGGGTTCCGTGGAGATGATCGGAGAGCTGGTCGGTGGAAATGATCCTCACGTCCGGCCACTGTCTCGTGATGCTTTTCAGCAGCGTTTTCAGGGCGCTTAGCCCGAGATCGGCATTCTTCGGGTCGATCGAGCCGATGTAATTGACGCGATGGGTATTGATTACGGCGGGACGCCGCAATGCGAAGGCGATGGAAATCTGCGCCAGTGCGCGATCGACAACATCCACATTGGGTGTCATGACCGGTTCGAAATGCACGTTCCGGACATTGTATCCCTGCCCATGCTCGTTACGTTGGCCGAAATAATGCGGGATGATGGTATAGGCACCCGCTTGGCCCGTCGGGCCGTGCTGAACCCGTACCCCCTGAATCCATCGAATTCCATGGCTTGATAATGTCGGATTCAACTTGGGATCCCAGGTGTAACAGGGTGCGATAAAGCTGCTCGATGGATAGCCGAAGATCTCACGGAACAGCTCCAGCCCGTCCACCAACTCGTCGGCCTGCATATGTACTTCGTCCGCGGAGTCCCAGTCGAGGGCTTCCATGAAGGCGTAATCGCCGCGCCCCGACGACGTGCTGCCGAGCGAAAAGCAGAATCGAGTGAGCTCATCGCCGTCGCGAAGGCCGGCCAGCCAGCGTCGATGATGTAGGTGCTCGCGACCATGGAATTGGGGCCGATACAAGCCCTCGGCCATGCCTTGGCGCCATAGGGCCGGTGTGCTCCGGGTTGCGGGATTGCGGGCGCAGGTGGTAGTCGTGGGCTCGAAGGCGTACTGCTCGAACCCCGATGCCTGGATAGCCTCGAAATCTGGGTTGGCCATGATCGTGTTGGCGGTCAGCACGGCCGGCCGGTCATCGGCGTCCTTGGCCGAAGACAGAACCTCGTAGAGGCGTTCGAGGTCATCACTCGTCTCAAGCGCGTCGTTGCAGTAGACGCTGTTCTCGGCAACGAGACCACGCGCGCGCATCAGTTCCAATGCAGATTTTGACGGCGTGCGGATCGCACCCCAGTCATCGCTCTCGATCACGACGAGCCGGCCCTTGACCGAACGGCCCCGCCAATTGGCGCGGACTGCCCCCAGGCGCGATCGAAGTGCTGTCAGATCAGGAGTCTGCATCGTCAGGCATTGCTCATGTGGTCGAGCCCGGGCTGGAAACTCGCATCCAGAAACTGCTGCGCCCACGATTCGAACGCCACCATGGTCCATAGGAGCTCGATATCGGCCCACTCGGCAGCTTCAATGTTACGGGCGGTCCTATGCAGCACTTCGACTGAGAACACGCCCCGTTTCTCGATTCCGGGCAGAATCCGACCGTGCAGCTCGCTCTGGAATGAGGCTCGGGCCATGAACTGGCGAAGCGGAATGCCGAAGCCTTGCTTCTTGCGGTAGGTGAAGTCACGGCCGAATACCTTCTCGCAGATCCTTTTGAGAATGAGTTTGCCGTGGAGCCCGTCCGGGCCACGCCCCATCAATTGGTCTTGGGCAATCGTGAACGCCGCGTCGACTAACGGATTGTCCAGATATGGCACACGGTTCTCAATGCTTGCGGCCATCGACATCTTGTCTTGGCGTAGCAGTAGATCGGGAAGGTAGATGGCCATTTCATAGCGGCGCTGACGTTCGAGGGGCGAGCCCCCCGTCGCTCGGTAGATATCGAGCCGAGGCTCGACAGCCGCCGATTCGTCGAAGCCAGGGTAGACCTGCCGTGCAGCACTGGCCAGAGAGACCCGGGTGGCAGTGACCGCGCGCCAGGCGGGGTCCGTGTAGGCAAACAGCTCTTTAATCCGGCTGTCCCGTGCACCACGGAGTCGAGTAAGCAGGGATTTACCCCATGGATGCAACAGTCCGAGGAACCTTGAATAGCCGGCCAGAAGCTCGTCGGCACCCTCACCACTGAGGAGCACAGTCACGAACTCGCGTGCCCGCTCGCTCAGCAGCATCACACCAATCGTGTTGGGATGGCTGATTGGCTGTTCGAGGTGCCATGTGGCGGCATCCAGGCTCTGGATGTAGTAATCCGGAGACAGCTCGAATCTATGACCACGTACACCGAGGGTCTGCTCGACATAGTCGATATGGGCTTCCTCGGAGTATCGCTTGTCGTCGAATACGATAGACACGGTATTCATGTCCGCTCTGGCCCGGCGCGCGGCGAAGTGCGTGACGAGGCTGGAGTCCACGCCACCGGACAACTGGCACCCCAGAGGCACGTCGCTGATTAGCTGTGTCTCGACCGCCTTCTGGAGAGAGGCCGCGAATTGCTCGGGGCTTTCGATCGTGTTTGCCAAGGCTTGAGTCTCGTATGCGGTCGAGCGGGAATCACCGGTTGAGGGGTCATAGGAAAGGACGGTTCCCGGCGGCAGCTGACGAATGTCTTTCAGCAGCGTATGTTCCCGATTGTGGCGGAACATTACAAACTCGCCAAGTCCCTTCTCGTCCAGCGAAAATCGGAACCCGGGAAGGTAGCCGAAACTTTTGAGCTCGGAACTGAACGCAAAAAACTGCTCGTTATCGAGAATATAGAGCGGCTTGATACCGAATCGATCGCGGGCCAGGAAAAGCCGCCCGAGGCGGGAGTCGTAGATCGCGATGGAAAACATGCCGTTCAATCGCGACAGCATCCCTTCCAGTCCATATTTCTGATAAAGATTCAAAACAACTTCGGTGTCACTCTTGCCCCGAAACCGGTATCCCTTCGATTCGAGCTCCGGCACGAAGTCGAAAGCGTTGTAGATCTCTCCGTTAAGCATGAGAAGAACCTGGCCGTCCGGGCTGGCCATTGGTTGATGGCCATTGAGCGACAGGTCGAGAATGCTCAGGCGTCTAAAACCGAAGAACAGATCCGCCGGGGTCCGGAAAGACGGCGCACCAATACTTTTCAGGGATTCGATGCGCCCGGATTGGCAATTGATCGCGGCGTGGCCGGCATCATCCGGCCCCCGATGAGACTGGGCCTGGGACATCGACTGGATGGTGACCGCGTCGGATGTCGTGCTTCCGCCCCTTAAGTGAAATCCCGTCAGGCCGCACATTGGTCATGACTCCATGTGGTCGGTGCATCTGTCCGGACGAGCATGTTCATTGCACGTTGTCCAGTTTCTCGGCACGTTCGGCCTTGGGATGTTTCGGCGCTTCAGCCTCTAATAATTCCTGCCATATCTGCCCGACGCGGTCGATGTGAAAACGGCGAGCGCTTGCGAGCGCCTGTTCTGCGAGGGTCTCGCGCGCCGGGTGCTGGGCCAGCTCGATGATGCGCCCGGCCATGGCATCGACATCGAACGGCTCGACCAGGTGCCCGCTGGCACCATCCTCGACGATCCAACGGGCCACTGGATAGGAGTCGAATACTACCGGAATGGCGGCATGACTCTGGGCCTCGACCAGGGTGTTGGGAAAACCCTCGAAGGCTGAGGTCATGAAGAAGATGGGCGAGCGGCGGTAGAAATCTTCTGGCAACTGGCGCCCGTGAAAATGAATGCGGGGCAGATTCAGTTCCCCGGCCATTCGCCGTAGATCGTCAAGGGCGGGTCCGTCGCCGACCACATCGAGGTGCCAATCCGGCAGTTCACGACAGATGCGCTGCCAGACCGGCACGATGAGTTCCGCGCGCTTCTGCTCATGCGCGACCCGGCCGAGCCAAA
>SLSB01000172.1 GCA_007130675.1 Candidatus Hydrogenedentota bacterium
CGTCGAGGGGTATGTTCCCGGCGAACAGCCGGCAGACCCGGACGTCATCAAGCTCAATACAAACGAAAACCCCTATCCCCCGTCCCCGAGCGCGCTCGATGCTCTCAAGACCATGGGCGGCGATGCGCTGCGCAGGTATCCCGACCCGCTTTCGACTGCGTTACGCGCGAAATGGGCTGAGATTCAAGGATATCCGGGGCCCGATTGGGTCATTGCCGGCAACGGCATGGATGAACTGCTGGCCATGGCCATCCGCACCTTTGTAGACCCCGGAGACGCCATCCTGACCACGTACCCGACCTACACGCTGTACGAAACCCTGGCCAAACTGCATGGAGCCAAGCTGGATTCGGTGGAATTGGACGCGGAGTTTCAGCTTCCGGAGTCGTTCTTCGCGCACACGGGCCGGCTGTGTTTCCTGCCGCGGCCCAACGCCCCGACAGGGGTTTCCGTGCCGAGAGAAGCGGTCGAGCGGCTTTGCACGGCGTTTGACGGCATCGTAGTCATTGATGAGGCGTATGTAGATTTCGCGGATGAGGATTGCATGGATTTCGCCGCGCGGCATGACAACGCCATCGTGATGCGAACATTTTCGAAGTCGTTCAGCCTTGCGGGTTTACGATTGGGCCTGGCGGTGGCGAATCCTGCCATCATCGGCGAGTTTCTGAAGACGAAGGATTCGTATAACCTGAACGCGGTCACGCAGGCCGTCGGGCTGGCTGCGTTGAGCGACTACGAATACATGAAACAGAATGCCGCGCGGGTTGTCGAAACCCGCGAACGAACCCTGAAAGCCTTGGGCGAGCTGGGCTTCTCGGTGACGCCGTCGCAGGCAAATTTTGTGCTGGCACGGTGGAGCGGTACGCCTGACGCCCGGACCGTCTTCGAGCATCTGAAAGAGCGCAAAATCTTCGTGCGCTATTTTGACGCCCCCCGGCTGCGCGACGCCCTGCGCATCACCATCGGCACGAATGCCGAGATGGACGCCCTGTTCGAAGCGTTGCGCGATATTGTTCAGTAGCGTACCATAGTCTTAGATGTATGGCGCCCAAAAAGCCGAAACGAAAGGAACAGCCATGCGAAAAAATCTTCCCCTTGTCCTGGTGTCGCTCTGCTTCGTAACGGGATGTCTCGCGTTGGACGGCGAGCCTTTCCGCCTCAACATTTTGTCGACCTCGCAAGAGATTCAGTTGGGCGAACAGATTGCCGAGCAAGTCGAGCAGAAGGAGAACGTCTCGACGGATGCCGAACTGCAGGCCTATGTCACAGCAATTGGCGAACGCCTCGCGCTTGTGGCCACACGCCAGGACGTGCCCTACCGCTTCACGGTCATTGACAACCCGGACACGGTGAATGCGTTTGCGTTGCCAGGCGGTCACATCTATCTGTATACGGGATTGATGAAGCTGTGCGAGAACGAGGCCGAACTCGCGGCGGTCATGGCGCACGAGATAGGGCATGTCGCGGCGCGCCACCACGGCGAGGCCATGACACGGCAAGTAGGATACAACTTCCTCATGCAAGCCGTGTTTGGCGAAGACCCTGGAACGCTCATCACACTTACGTCGAATTTTCTCGGGACGGGATTTATGAGCTATTACAGCCGGGAGAACGAACGGGAAGCCGACGCGCTCGGGATGGAGTTCCTGTTTCGGGCCGGCTACAATCCAAGTGCCATGCTCTCGTTCATGCACAAGCTGAGGGAAGAGGAACGGCGCGTCGGCGCCCGCCCTTTGCCTATCTTTGCGTCGCACCCGCCCACCCAGGAACGCCTCGAACGTCTCGAGAATCTCGTGCAGCGATATCCCTTATCCGCACGGCTCGAGGGGCCCGTGTATGAAGAGCGCTATCGCGAAATCGTGTTAAGCCGTTTCCAGTAGTCTCCACAGAAATCATGCGAACGCGCTTCCTGCCCGGCGTAGCCCGCAGCCGGGCAGGCTGCCATCTACCCTGGAAAAAGCAGTTCAAGGAACTGGCCGGTGTATTGCCCGGTAGCACCAAGCAAAACGCTGTTCTTGCCCTTTCGAGTCCGGCGACACCGTCTGGCGCTTACGAAACTCCGCTGTGGCACGATCTCGTGACCGTGCCACTGTGCTGACCGCAGGTGTCCCACAATGCCTGAAGGTTGGGGCATCTTTGGAGTGCGGTGGCTTGCCACCGCTTTTCTGGAGACGCAGGCACATTGATCGAACTGCGATTACGCGCGATCCACCACCCGGCAACCCGGACTAAATCAAAGCGGTGGCAAGCCACCGCGCGCCCAAACGCTCTCCGGTATGTGGTGTAGCCTCGACCGTGCTTAGTCCAGAATGATCTCGACCCGCCGGTTGAGGGCGCGGCCCGCCGCGGTGGTGTTATCGGCAACAGGGTTTGCGTCACCGTGGAACG
Organism: Candidatus Hydrogenedentota bacterium; assembly: GCA_007130675.1. Lineage (GTDB taxonomy): Bacteria > Hydrogenedentota > Hydrogenedentia > Hydrogenedentales > SLHB01 > UBA2224. The sequence continues at coordinate 2,389 of SLSB01000172.1, forward strand.
ACACGATCAACCGGTCTTCGGATATGCCGTACTCGAGCAAAAGTTGCCGCACCGCCTGCGCGCGCCGCCGCGACAGATCCAAATTGTAACTCACCGAGTGGCTGTCGTCGGTGTAGCCTTTCACATGCAGCATGATATCAGCAGACTCAGCCAGCAAATGCGCGAGACCGCGCAAATAACCCTTGTCCGCGGCGGATACGGTTGTACTGCCGCGGGCGAAAAGGATGGGGTCCAACGCGGGATACTCTTCGGCCTCGTCTTCCGCAACATCATCCCGTTCATCCGTGTCTGGCATGATGTCTGGAAGCCCGGCCACGCGGCCAGCCTCGGCATCGCGATGCCACATGGTGTCAATGAGGGCGTCGGCTTCCAGCAACGCCTGGGCGGCTTCGCGCCAGTTCTTCCCTTGCTCGAGGGCATATTCCGCCAGACTCAAGCGCGTCGTCGCCTGGGCATAGAATAGCGGCATGGTTTCCTTGGCCTTGGCGGGATCAATCTCCAGATAACGCGCTTTCACGCGGTCAAACTCGCTCCTGGCCGCTGCTTCGTCGGCGGCCCGCTCGATGGCGCTCGGGACGCGTTCCTCTTCCGGTATCGCCTCGATTGCAACGTCAGCCATCTTCACGGCAAGGCCTGCGTAGTCCCACATACCCTGCCGGTTGCGGCGGCGGCGTTCCTGCTGGGCGATATCGAGATAATGCACCGCCGAGAAGTACTCGTAGGGGGCATGTGCCGCGGCGCCCAATTTGCGGGCTTCCTCGACTTTGGCTTGCGCAACGCCGAGGTCTACGGGCTCGAGTTGGGCATATTCCCGCGCCACGGGCACGCTGAGAATATCTCGCCCGGTGGTTTGGCAGCCCAGCGCGGCCAACAGTGCCAAGGCCAAGACGGCAAGAGACGTATTTCGCATAGGACAACTCCTCGATGCTTCCAGGGTCCGTCATCCAACGTGGGGCCATTCGGCACGCAGTGGTCTCCGGAACCCATTCCTGTTGCGAGAAGGCAGTTCGTGCTTCGCGCGGCCCTTTGACGGGCCTCCGCTTGATACTATTTGGCCCGATGGGGTAAATTCAACCGTGACGATCGTGATCTTCTCGAGGGGGCACACCCTTTATGCATATTCTCGGCTTATCTGGCTTCTACCACGACAGCGCGGCGGCCTTGGTTTCTGATGGCGAAATCGTTGCCGCGGCACAGGAAGAACGGTTCAGCCGCCGGAAACACGACCCGGATTTCCCGGCCGCCGCGGCCGAATATTGCCTGCACGAGGGCGGAATCTCGGCAGAAGAACTCGATTATGTCGTGTTTTACGACAAGCCTTTCGTAAAATTCGAGCGGATGATGACCACCTACCTCGCCGTGGCCCCCAGAGGCATCCGCTCGTTCTTCGTGCAGATGCCTTTCTGGCTCAAAGAGAAGCTCTTCGTCCAGAACATTATCCGGAAGCGGCTCGAGTACGATGGACCGGTGCTGTACACGATGCACCACCAGGCACACGCGGCGGCGGCGTTCTTCCCGTCGCCGTTTGACGAGGCCGCGTTTCTGACACTCGATGGTGTAGGCGAATGGGCGACCTCGACCTATGGCGTCGGACGGGGCAACAAGGTCGAGATTCTCAAACAGATCAATTTTCCCCATTCTCTCGGTTTACTGTATTCGGCCTTCACCTATTTCACGGGATTCAAAGTGAACAGCGGCGAATACAAGCTCATGGGCCTGGCGCCGTACGGCACCCCGAAGTACACTGCCGCCATTCTCGAACATCTGATAGACGTGAAAGAGGACGGGTCGTTCCGTCTCAACATGGAGTATTTCGACTATTGCGGCGGCTTGCGGATGACCAACGAGCGGTTCGCCGAATTGTTTGGCGGTCCTGCCCGTCCGCAAGAAACCGAGATTACCCAGCGCGAGATGGACCTGGCGGCTTCGGTGCAGACCGTCACCGAAGAAGTTATCCTGCGCATGGCACGGGCCATTTACAACCATACGGGCATGCGGCATCTTACCCTCGCGGGGGGCGTCGCGCTGAATTGCGTAGCCAATGGCCGCGTGTTGCGTGAGAGCCCCTTTGACGACATCTGGATTCAGCCCTCGGCTGGGGATGCGGGCGGAGCGCTTGGCGCCGCGTTATTCGCATGGCACCAACTGCTGGACAACGAGCGCCACGCCGACGGCCGCTGTCAAAGGGCAAGCTATCTCGGACCCCATTTCCCCGACGATGCGATCGAGGCCTACCTCGAGGAAGAGCGTATTCATTACGAACGCTTCGATGAAGAGGCTCTATGCGAGAACGTGGCGCGCCTCCTGGCCATGGGAAAAGTCGTCGGATGGTTTCAAGGGCGCATGGAATTCGGGCCGCGTGCGCTGGGAGCACGCAGCATTCTTGGTGATGCCCGCTCGCCCGCCATGCAATCGCTGCTGAACCGCAAAATCAAGTTCCGCGAGTCGTTCCGGCCATTCGCCCCGTCAGTACTGGCCGAATATGCGGATCAATACTTTAACCTTGACCGGCAAAGCCCCTACATGCTCTTGGTAGCTCCAGTGCAGGGCGAGCGGCTTGCCGCACTTGAAGAAAACGAGGCGAACGCCGAAGGTTTCGACAAACTGCGCGTGGCCCGGTCCGAGATTCCCGCCGTGACCCACGTAGACAACTCGGCGCGTATCCAGACCGTGGATAAACGGGACAACCCCCTCTATCACCGCCTGCTCGCGCGGTTCCGCGAACTCACGGGCTGTCCGGTTATCATCAACACATCATTTAACGTGCGTGGCGAACCCATTGTATGCGCGCCCAAGGACGCCTACACCTGTTTCATGCGCACGCAAATGGATTATCTGGCCATGGGGCCGTTTCTGCTCGACAAGGCCCTGCAACAGGAATGGCCGCAAGACGATGCCTGGCGCGAGGATTATCCTTTGGACTGAAATTGGAACCCTGACTAATGTCACTCGATACGATAGACCCGCGAGACCGCACGGAACAACGCAAATTCGGCTTCGGATTGTGCGTTGCGATGCTGATTCTCGGAGCGCTCCGCTGGTGGTTCGCTGATACACGTCCGGTGCTGTTCCTGATGCTCGCTGCCAC
>SLSB01000131.1 GCA_007130675.1 Candidatus Hydrogenedentota bacterium
CTCCTGCATCCCCCGCAGCTTCGTCCGTTACGAAGATACCCACGCGATCCACCTCCGGCCACGGCAAGAGCGCAGGCACGAAGAACGTGTCCTCACCTTCGATGTGAAATGCCACAAGGGGATGCGTTGCATCCCCCTCGAGGCGCAAGTCAAGCCGAGTCGTGTCACGTCCGTAGCCGACCAGCGTCAAGTGTGAGATAAGGACATCCGATTCCGATGGACTGCGCCACGCGCCCTCGATGCTGAAGCTTGCGGCGGTTCCGAAAATCGCCTCACCAATCGCGAGGTGTTGAATTCGCACGGCATCCAACCGAATTCCCACCAACAGGTCCGGCAGGCGTGTGAGAGACTCGATGGTTTCGCTGAGTTTGCGGTCAGACTCCGGGAGACCCTCCAGAAGGACGCGCTCGGCGGAGACTTGCGACAGGTGCATTGCGCCACGAACCAGCGCGCGCAACGGCACATGCACCCGGGCATCATGCACTGAGACCAGCGGACGGGAAGCGTCAGAAATCGAAAGTGAATTCACCCCTACTCTGAATGGAAGAAATCCCTCGATGCCCTCGATTTCCCAGGTCAAGTCTGTCACGTGTGTAAGAATGCGGCTCCCTTCGCGCGCAAGCAGCCGTTTGCCGGGCGGGCTTTGCACAAACGCGAACAAACCGCCCACAAAAAAAACTGCCACAAGACACGCCACAAGACACACGCGCCGCCATTTCCATGTTCGCTTCGTCTTCGCACGCATTAGAAAGCCTGGCCCAAGCTCACGTAAATCTCGAATGAGCTGTCAACTTCCGAACGTCGGTTGAGCGGAACGGCCACATCCAGCCGCAGCGGGCCGATGGGCGTGTAGTAGCGGGCGCCCACACCCGCCCCCACACGGTAATCCGAATCAATCTTTGGAAAAATGGGCTCGGGGGCCGTTCCGCCGTCCACAAACACCACCACCCCGAGGGTTTCCGTTATCTTCTTGCGTAATTCAACCGATGTTTCGAACAACGAACGTCCGCCAATAGGCACATCTCCAATGAGCGGACTGATGGTTCGATACGGGTAGCCGCGCACGGAACCGCCCCCGCCCGCGTAGAAGCGCTCGTCTGGAGGGATGCTGCCACGCCCCGCACCTACAATCATTCCGAGTCTCGTGCGCAACGCCAGAATAAGGTCCCGAGACTCTGTGATGGACAGATAGTGGCTGACCGAGGTTTCCGTCTTGAAAAAGCTCGTATCCAGGTCCACAACGTCCATAAACGGCTCAGCCGAAAGCGTCACGCGCGTCCCTTCTGTGGGATCGAGCCGGTCGTCGGCGGTAGTCCATGCAATGGACACAGGCAGAGACACAAGATGGTAGGTATTCGTCACGCCTTTCTGTTCCACACGATCAAGACGGTAAGCAACACCGATCCGCCCGCTCAGGCGGTCCGAAACTATGCGCTCGATGGCGGTCACGCCGCCCACACGCCTGCTCAAATACGCATCGAGGTCTCTGCGCCGCGCCTCACCTTCGAACACCAGAACCTGATCGGCCCGGCGGTAATGGGGAATACGGAAGCTGCCTCCTACGCCCTGTTCCGTCTGCCCGAACCCGAGATCTGCCGACAGCCTGCGGCCCAATGCCTGGATATTGCGATGTTCCCAGCTCGTCATGAAATCGACGCCCGTATCTGTGTGGTATCTCAAGCCCGCGGAGATGGTTCTGTGTTGCCGCTCCACCAGCTCGATAGCCATAGGCGCGAACTCGGAAACTTCATCAATGGGCTCGATGCGCACAACCGAAAAAAGCCGCGTTCTGTGCAGTTTGTGCTGCGTCTCCTCCAACAGGCTTCCTTTAAACCAGTCCCCTTCCGTCCACTCCAGCATGGCGTGCACAAAAGATTCATCAATATCCGTCAAGCCCGTGATCCGGGCCGGCCCGAAGCGGCGCCGGGGACCTGGCTCGAGGTAGAATGTAACCTCAGCCTGCTGTATGGCATGGTCAACAATGACCTCACGCTCCGGCACATTCGGAAACGGATACCCCCATTCGCGAACGGTATCGAGAAGCCTGCTCTCGGCATCCAGCACCGCTCTCGCGCGCAACGGCTCACCAACGCGAAGACCGAGAGCCGCTGGGTCCGGCAGGTCTGGCGCCTGAGGATCCAGTGCTTCCAACGGTTCAATGGTAACCGAAGAAATGAGATACGGTTCGCCCGGCTCAATCACAAAACGTACCCGTATCGGCCGCACATCCTCATCGAGCTCGGCGCGCACCTCCGCACCGTAATACCCCTCTGAATGAAGCACCTCACGAAACCCCTCGATATCGCGTGCAATGCGGCGGCGCAGATGTGCGTGGCTGGCGGGAATCTGTCTGCGTAGCGTGAGCGTGTCCGATACCATTCTAAGTGTATTGAGCATAGCCTCGGAGGGTGCTCCCCTGATCGAAGCTTCATACGCCAGCGAAGGCTCGGGCGAGGCAGGCTCCACCCCGGGAACCTTCGCCGTCTGAAACAAGAAAAACGCCGCCACAAGAAAATGCACCGCAGCCGCTGATGCTCTCATAATGTGCTTCGAAATGACAGACGCCTCCGTGTTGGATGACTTGGACCGCACCTCTGCAGTCTAGCACGCAACCCTTCTGCCGGACAATGAAACCGCTTTCCCGGAATCGCCGCCCCAGGCAAGCAACGGTGAAGCCAGAGGCCCGCCACGTGACGCAGTCGCCCCCATCATCACCGCAAACCGCGCGGCAACCTCCCAGACAAGTCTGAAGGGCCCTGCAAGCACAAAAATGCCGCGCAATAATTGCCCGGTGGTTTGCGACAAGTCCTATTTCTGCAGTGGCTTATGGAAGCTTTGCCAAATTCCCGCAGGAATAACTCCCCCCAAAAAAACTTCCCTCAACCGTGAAGCGAAAAAGAGAGACCCACTCGGAGGTTCTTTGTCCTAGTTGCACGTCCTGCACATACATCTTACACAGCACTTCCCATTTTGGCCAACCTGAGATATAATAGAAGCGGTGTGAGTGGGCCGGGTGGCCGCGGCGTCGCCTCGAGCGGCGTCGAGGAAAGTCCGAGCTCCGAAGGGCAGGGTGCTTCGTAACGCGAAGGCGGGGCGACCCGACGGAAAGTGGCACAGAAAACACACGGCCTACGTCCGCAATTTGCGGGCCGGCAAAGGTGAAAAGGTGCGGTAAGAGCGCACCAGCGGCTTGGTGACAAGCCGGCTTGTTAAACCCCACCCGGAGCAATTCCGAATAGGGGAGCAATGGAGTGGCCCGCTCCGCTCCCGGGTAGGAAGCTGGAGGCCTGTGGCGACGCAGGCCCGAGATGAATGGCCGCCCATGGATGGTTCGCCATCCGGGACAGAACTCGGCTTACAGGCCCACTCACCTATTGCAGGTTTTTGCCTCGTATCGCGGTTGAGGTTGTCGTAGACCGGGGAAACGCCGGGTTCACAGGCGGCAGCAGCTCGTTGCCGGCTGTGATTGACCCGAGGGAGACCAAACCATGAGCGACACAACCGAAACAACCGGCGCCCCGGCTGCGGACGCCCATGACGCGTTGGCCGAAAAAGCGGGACAATATCTGACGTTCACTCTAGGCGGCGAGGAATACGGCATCGAAGTCCTCAAGGTGCAGGAAATCATCGGCATGATGCCGGTGACGCGCGTTCCGCAGACACCCGATTATATCCGCGGGGTAATCAATCTTCGTGGCAAAGTGATTCCCGTAATGGAGTTGCGCACCCGGTTCGCGCTCGCATCCAAAGAAGACACCGAACGCACATGCATCATCGTCGTCGACGTGGCCGGAAAAGGGGACAAAATCACCGTAGGCCTTCTGGTCGACGACGTGTGCGAAGTCACCGAAATCACGGAAGAGCAGCTCGAGCCCGCCCCTTCGATGGGAGCCGCTGTTGAAGATGCTTTCATCTTGGGATTAGGCAAGATGGGCCGCAATGTGGTCATGCTTCTTGACGTTGACAAAATCTTCGAGGGATGCACGGCAGCGCTGATGGCAAACGCCCTGTAGCCGCGAGAATCCCGGCTCGTTCTTCCGGCCATGGTTTTCGCGGAATACAGCTCACCTCAGGCCGTTGATCGCCACCGAGGGGCCTACGCATTCATCACCAGTTCGATGCAACGCCCCATGTAGATCGGTGATTCCGTCTTGAGTACGGTGGGCCGTCCCGAGAGCCTCTTCGCAATCTCAACAAACCCCTCGTCGAGGTCCACCTCAACATCCGTAATGTCGCGATACCAAATGGTGGTAGTCCCATTTCCTGCGACAAACACACGTTTGTTGGTGAGTATCAGCGTGCCCTCACGCCGGACCGTGTGTTCGTATCCAGAAGACGAGTCCCGCGATTTGCGCCTCGACAGCACCTGCGCCCGACACTGATAAAACGCGTCCTCGCTCTTTTGTATGGGTACCGGCAGCTTGTCTCTCGGAATCGGCGTCAACGGCAACCGAAGATTCTGTGCCTCGATAATCTCTCGCACAATGGCAATCTCGCGCCGGACCTCTGCATTCGGAATCCCGAGGCCGGCCTTGAGGTTCCGGAGCTTCTTCAATTCTTCGCGCGTGATTTCGCGGTCCTCGACAGCCTCGAGATACGCGGCCATGAAGATTTCCTTCTTCGTCTGAAGGCGTGCCTCGGGACTCAGCCGCAGAATCTGCTCGGCGGCGGCAATCAAAGCCGCTTCGTTCCGGGTAATGAAGCCGTCGTCAAGGATCCTGTCCAGCAGCGCCTCGTACACATTCGCCTCGATATCCTCGGCCTTCTTATCGGCGCCGCGGCCCTTGGGCAGGCATTGTTGTTGGTGGGCAACCTGGGCCAAGGCACTGGACGAAGGGGGGGATTGTGCCGTGACGAACGTCCGGTCAAGAGCTGCCTTGTACGCCCCAAGGCGTTTCCGCCGATAGGCCAAAACCGCCCAACGCGCCATCACCACACCGATGGCCGCCACCGCAACAACGACAAGAATAGCCGGGTGAAGCGCCGCCAGCGCCAGCAGCAGAAACAGGCCGGCCACAATCCCAGCAAGGGCAAGCAGGGCCGACGCACACCCCTCGGTGTCTGCCGCCGAAGAGGCCTTGGCCCGCCCCGATGCCGCATATTGCCGGTAGTAGAGACCATGCCGCCCGCCATGCACATAGGCGCCCCGCGGGCCAATACCCACGCGCGCCCCGGTAATTCCGCCGGATATCCCAAGCCCGCTCTTCGACAAGTTCAGCCGAAGCGGCCCGGCCCGAAAACCCTTTCTGAGATAAAGCCCCATGTCGCTCGTATGCCCGCTGATTAAGACCGCCTGCTTGCTTCAGAACACCATCCAAAGCAAGACCCACGCAAACCCTACCGCAATTCGACAGGCCCACAAGCGCTCGAGTGCAGGCGCTCAAGCCGTGCGCACTGATTTACACCCCCTCCCACGCAGCCTGTCCATACATCAGCCCCATCCTACCAAACAACGA
>SLSB01000234.1 GCA_007130675.1 Candidatus Hydrogenedentota bacterium
GGGTGTCCATGCCCAAGACGAAACACCCGAGGACGGTGATGCCGTGGGACTGGATTTTCTGGATGGCCTCGGCGGCGTTGCGCATGTGGAAGCTCTTCCAGTCGCTCTTGAGTTCGAGCCCTTGGAGTTCCTCGGGCGAGGTGCTCTCGAAGCCGATGAGCAGTTGCACACAGCCGCTCTCGCGCAGAAGCGTCAGCAGTTCGTCGTCGCGGGCGACACCGATGTCGGTCTGGGTAAACCAGCGGATGTTGCGGTCTTTGAGCTCGCGCAGTAACTGCTTCCAGTAGCGCATGTCGATGAGGCTGTTGTCGTCTGCCAGTTCGATAAACGGCCGTTTCCAGAGCGAGCGAATTCTATCGATTTCGGCGAGGACGTTTTCGATGGGTTTCTGTTTGTATTTGCCGGCAATAAGCACCGAGCTGGCGCAGAACTCGCAGCGGTGCGGGCATCCCCTGCTGGTTTGCACGGGCAATCGGTTGTATTTGCCAAGGTCGAGGAGCTCGTAGGCGGGCATCGGCGCCAGGCTCATATCGAAGGGCGCGGCGAGATCTCCGTAGTATTTCTGGAGTTTGCCCTGTTCGCAGTCGCGCAGCACTTGCCGCCATGTCATTTCGCCTTCGCCAATGACCACGGCGTCGCAATGCGCGGCGGCTTCTTCGGGCAGGCAGCTCACGTGGGGGCCGCCGAGCACGGTGGGAATGCCGCGTGCCCGGTATGTTTCGGCCAGTTCGTAGGCCTTGTGAATCTTGGCGGTGTAGCTCGATATGGCGACCAAATCGAAGTCGGCGGGGAGTTCGTTGAGGGCCTCGAGGTCGTCGAGTTCCCAGTAGGCGTACTCGTGTTCGTCGCCGGTCATGCCTGCCAATGTGAGCAGCGCGAGGCTGGGTAGCGAGGCAATATGGTTCCAGCGCTCGGCGATACCATAGAGCGAACGGCCTAAGTCGGTGACCTGTTGATCGTACGGGCGCACCCCGTTGATTGCCATGAGACCTATGCGCATGCGTTTCCTCGGTTGGATTGGCGTGAGGCGTATGCCGTCAGCGCCGTGCGTTCAAATCTATTCGTCATCTGTATACGCCATTCGCTCATGAATGCCCAGCGATTCCATCAGGCGGTCTCGTTCCTCGGCCGCCCGGTTGAGACCCTGGAGCGCGGCGTCTTGAATGGCGCGCAATTCCTCTTGATACGGCGTCTCTTTGACGCCGAATTTTTCGAGTAAGCCGCCATATTTTTTCCGCATTGCCTCGGCGATGGGGCCTTTCATGCGGTGGCCCATCTTGCGCGCGGGGTTTCCGCCCCAGACCTCGAGTGGGCCGATATCTTTCATGACCATGCTGTTCGGGGCGATCACGGCGCCGTCGCCGATGGCGACACCCGGGCCGATGTAGCACCGGCTGGTGATCATCACGCAATTGCCGATCACAATGGGTTCGGCAATGTGGGGTGTCAGGCGCCAATGCTCGGCCGTGCCGTAGATAAGATGATTGGTGTCGCGCACTACGGTAAATTCCGCCAAGCCCGTAAACTTGCCGATTTTTATCATTGCCGTGGCCTCGAACATGCAGTAAAAGCTGATACCTGTGCGGTCGCCAATAAGAATTTGGCCCTTTCCATTGGTCCGCATGATGACGTCTTCGCGTATCTTGACGCCTTCGCCCAGTTCCACATGACCCTCGACCAAAAGGTTTTTGCCCTGAAACCGGCAGCCTTTTCCTGTCTTGACGAACTTATGCCGATGTTTCAATGTGCGGTAATGACGCACCAGTCTGCGCATGGTCTTCTCCCTGTAATCTCCTTAGTATAGCCATGGTCAACGGCAGGCTCAATCATCATATGGAAACCGATGGAAGCCGTGTCGACAGGCCTGCGTGTGTTTGCGGCATGCGGGGGCCCATCTCTTTAATGCGCCGGGCGTTATGCCGCTGGTCCGAGGCCGCTTGATGGCTGCGTACACTAGCATCGTGGGTACTCGCACAAAAACAAGACCAGCAAACATCAGGCCGAAGTCGGCCACGTACTGCGCTTGAGTGCTTGCGCCGGCCAAGCCCAGCGACAGGGTCATTTGTCTCTGAATTACCAAAAACAAGGTCGAACAGGTATTCATTCCAGATACCGGTGAAGTCGAAAATGGCCACGGTGAGCAGCCCCCGGCGCGCCAGCGGCCGCATGATGTGCCCGAACACGCGGTACTCGCCGCACCGCATCGCAGCCAACAACGGTTAAGACAGCCAGCGGCACACACCCTGTCAACGTATGGTTCATCATGGGAAACGGATGATTCGGATGCGCGGCGCCTCGCGGCAAAATGGAATTCCGCCTGTGCCCGGAGCAATAGACCCGGGGTTCCCTGATGGTCACCCCGGGCCGTTGTCTTGAAGTCCCTTGCAGGAACTGACTGCCATTCATTTTTCGTGTGTCACACTCACACGAGCTGTATGTGATCGTGTGAGCTGCTTGTGGCAAGCGCACACCTTATGCATTGCCTGGCTCGTTATGCGCGGCCGCTTCAGGGCCGGCCCGCCGGGCGGCGCGGTAGCAACCGGCCTACACCTCAGCCACAGACGGAATCTCGAAGCCGGGCCGGTTCGGGTCCTTCAGCAGGGCGTTGGCCTCGTCGGCGTGCTCGCCCACGTGGCTTTCAGTAGCCGGGTCGAACGTCAACCATGGCCCGACGATGTACTCATTGCCGTCTTCGGGCATGCCCACCCCATTGCTCATAATGTCGTGGAGCCTTGCGAAGTGTTCGTAGGCGTCGGCATTGTCGCCGAATCTTCCTGCGCTGAGATTGAACGGCTCCCTCGTACCCAGCCGGTACGAATTGTTGATCAGGTGGCCGAGCACACTGCCGTAATGCGCGTCGTAGGCATCTCCGTTGGCCATGCTCGGGTCGCCCGCGCGGCAGGCGTTGATAAAGCTGCCATAGTTGCCGCCGGGGGTCACGTGGCCATCCGGCACGACGACATCTTCGCCTTCATCGCTGCCGCTGGGGTAGTACTTGCCGCGGATGATCCTGCCTCCGTCTTCGAAGTAATACTCGTTCTCGACCTGATGCAGGTAACCTTCGTAGTTGACGTTGCGGACATTGAAGAACACCTGCTGGCCGTTGGGGAACTCGGCGATGCCAAACATCGTGTTCGGGGTCTCGCCCTGATCGTTCCAGACGAAGCGTCCGCCGAGAGCCATCGCGCGCACCGGATGGGTCTGGTCCTTGTCGATGGCCCAGCGGGCGACGTCGAGCTGATGGGTGCCCTGGTTGTTGAGGTCTCCGTTGCCGGTGTTCCAGAACCAGTGCCAATTGTAATGCACGTAGTTGCGATGGAAATGCTCGACAACGGCCGGACCACGCCAGAGATCCCAGTCCAGGAAGCCAGGCGGGTCGGAGATCGGCTGGAACCCGATACTGTTTCGGGGTTTGCAGCAGTAGCCATAGGCGATCTTCAGTTTGCCGAATTGCCCTGCATGAATGGCCTCGTGAAGCCCTGCCTTCCGGGCATCGCTTCGCCGTTGCGTGCCATGCTGAACTACGACGCCGTATTTCTTCTGGGCCTCGACGGCCACGCGCCCCTCGACCACATCATGGCTTATGGGTTTCTCGACAAACACATGTTTGCCTGCCTGCGCGCCCCAGATGGTCATCAGGGAATGCCAGTGATTGGGCGTGGCAATCGACAACGCATCCAAGTCTGGATCGTCGAGCGCCTCGCGGACATCCATAACCGCCTTGGTCTCGTAGCGGCCTTCGGTCCGCTCCTGCACCCCCTGAAGGGCTCTTCCAAGAACCCGTTCGTCGACATCGATCACATACGCGATCTCGACATTGTCCTGTTCCATGAATCCGCCGAGATGGGAGCGGCCGCGGCCGTTCAGTCCGGCGACGGCAATGCGAAAGCGATCGTTCGCGCCCATTACATTGCCCGACGCTTTTGTGCCGCAAAGCAGCAGCGAGCCGCCCGCAACCGCTGACGTGGTTTTCATAAACTGGCGGCGAGTGATTCTTGACATGGCTTACCTCGCTTGTTTTGGTTCCGACGTTGCCCGTTTAGCATAATTATGGCTGCCCGCCGCGGCTGGGTCAAATTCGTGAGAGAATTCGGAATTCGGGTCGCCGCCAGGCACAGGCGAACGTACAGGAAAAGCCATATGACGCGTGGGCCCCGAGTGCCGGTCTCCCTCTCGCGTCAAAGGCACTCCAGAAAATACAAGAATTGCCGCCCCTCGTTCGGTTGGCCTTCGCTCTCCCATGGCGGCTCACCTGCTGGGCATAGCCACAACATAGGCCGCGCCCGAAAGGCGGATAGCGGCCCGAATGATGCGCGACGGCGAAATGTCAGGGAGTCAGACTGCCCAATTGACTCATGAGTGCGAGCCATGCGTGGCTGACGGGAAATCCGCTCGAAAGCCGGCGGAATGACACGTGACCGTCCATAAAAAGCACGTTTCCGCCCTCGGGGGGGTGGTTGAAGTTCACGCGGCCGTCTTCGCGAAACAGGGCGGCGCCCACCTGGTCCCACAGCACCGCCAGTTCGCTCTGGGCGGCCGCCGAGGCCGCGGGATTGTTGATGTCGGTGATCATGAAACGCTCGATGCCCTCGCGCAAGCGGTAAAGGGTGCGCTCGTTCCCCGTGCCATCCGTGAACGGCACATCCGCCTCATACAAGCTGCCAGCCTCCTCGATGGGCGTGCTGAATGCGGGCATGTAGATCCCCGACATCACGGATATCCATCCGACAATGTCAATCTGGGCATCCGGAGGATAGGCATCGTCGTTGCCGCCCGCAACCAGATAGTGCTCGGGCTGGATGGCGTAACCCCAGTAGACGTAAGACAAATCGGTAAACAGGCACGGTTCGATGCGGCCATCCACGCGGAAGGCGTCCAGTTTGGAAGTGGCCAGCGGATCCGACGGACAGACCAGCACCGAGGGGTCGGTCAGGTACTCGGGATAGACCGCCGGGCCGTCAAACACGTTGTGCATGTTGATTTCGCCACAGTCCGGGCCTTTGCGTTTTGCCAGGGTTGGCCACCTCTCGCCGGGGCTCTCGTTTGCGTACATCTTGAGCACGAGCCCAAGCTGTTTGAGGTTGTTCTGGCAGCTTGCCCTGCGCGCCGCTTCACGCGCACGGCTCAGCGCAGGCAACAGGATGGCCGCGAGGATGCCAATTATGGCGATGACCACCAGCAGCTCGATGAGCGTAAATCCCAAACGTAGGACGGTCTTCTTCGACGTTCTCCGCTTTCTACTCGGCAATATTGTAGGCAGTAAGTGCATTTCCATAACGAATATACAGATGTCCTCCTGAAACGACCGGATGCGTCCAGTGCCGTCCGTCGCCTTCGGTTACCTGGAACATTCCGGTCCGATAAAACCCTTCCGGTGTAGCCCGCACCAGGCTGACAA
>SLSB01000093.1 GCA_007130675.1 Candidatus Hydrogenedentota bacterium
GACAGCGGACAGTTGCTGTCCGCATTCCTTAATGGCCGGTCCAACGTGGACCTTGTTCGCGAGACTGGCGGATTGCAGCCGCCAGTGAGCGGGTATGAAAACCCGCTCCCCCTTGAAGAATTGTGCAAGAGACCCTTGCGGTTCTTACCAACCTCCCGGAAAGATTAAAAGACCATCCCCCCAACGCGCCTAGACATGAGAAATTGGTTTTCAGTTTGCGGCTACAGTTCAATTTAATATGCTTTAGGCCGTCACAATGCATCCGCAGGGGAAAAATTCTCCCATCCCCGGGGGCATTCTTGCCCTATCGGGATCCATGTCTCACGGACTCTCGTTCGTAAGTTTCTATAATAAAAGGCCTTAGATCGCTTTTAGTTCCTGGCATACGGCTTGCTGATACTTTCGGTGACGGAGAATACTTCGGACGAAAGGAGGGAGCTGGTGGGACCGTTTTCGGGTGTCGAGGCGCCGCGACTGCTGCACAACGCGATGCGTGTGGCGGCCACCAACCACCGCATCATCGCGAACAATGTCGCCAATGCCGACACGCCCAACTACAATGCCGTGCGTCTAGACTTTCAGGGAACCCTGAGGGCCGCTCTCGAGGGCCGAGACCGCGTCTCTCTTCGCAAGACCCAGGCTCGGCATCTCGAGAGCACACGGTATTTCGCAAAATTCGACAATCTTGCGCTTTCCTCGAAGAATGACTACAATAAAGTCGATTTGGAGGAGGAGATGACAAGACTTAGTGCCAACACGAGCGATTACACAACATATGGTACTATGCTTGTCAAGTATTTCCAGCAGGTCAAGCATATGTTGAACACGCTTCGATAGGAGCCAGGTCTCGATGTCTCGAAATATGATATTGAGCGGCGTATCCGCCACCGATGTCGCGGTGAGCGGGCTGAAGGCCCAGCGGATTCGCATGAATGTGATCGCGAACAACATTGCGAATGCGCTGACCACCCGTACTCCGCGCGGTGGGGCGTTTCGCCGCCAGATGGCCGTTTTTCGGGGCAACCAATTGCATCCGACGATCAATCCCGACAGGTTTGGCGTTCGGGTGAAATCAGTTAAGACGGATTTTTCGCCGCTACGCCAGGTGTACGAACCGGGGCATCCTGATGCTACCGCGGACGGCTACGTTTCCTACCCCAATGTAGACGTTTCTGTCGAGATGGTGAATCTGGTGGCGGCTCAGCGGGCCTATGACGCCAACGTTGCCGTGGTGGTATCGGGTAAACGTATGCATCAGAAGGCCCTGGAGATCCTGCAGGCGTAAGGCAGGTGTGCTACAATGCAGAAAAGCAGAAAAGCCTTGGGGAACGACGGCGGCAGGTTGAAGCCGCGCAGGAAGTAGGGTATGGCAGACGATAGAATGAGGATCGAATCGCTGGGTCCGCGCCGGACCGAGATCAAGCCGCCCGAACTCCGCACATCCCGTGCCGCAGCCGGCAACACCGGCGCGGGGTCGTTCAAGGAAGTGCTTGCCGAGTCGGTCGGGGCCGTCCAGCGGATGCAAGATGAAGCGGACATGACCATCAAGCGTGTGGTTTCCGGGGAGATTAAAGACGTTACGGACGCGATTATCGCGCTCGAGCGGGCCGATGTGGCTTTCCAGACCATGATGACCGTTCGCAACAAGATTGTGGCAGCCTACGAAGAGATCATGCGCACACAGGTATAGCGGCGGGCTCCCTCCGGTTTGTGCAGCAGAGGGACGCGCCGTAAGCATAGGGTAGAGGATATCGCCAGTGAGTTTTTTCCGTCATCTCGCGGCGTGCCTCGCGTGTCGGTGGGGAGCAGTCCCACGGAGCGATAAAGTCCGAGTGGGGGTGTTTGCAGTATCGGTTCCACTTGCGGCCTTGACGGCATGGCACAGTGCTCCGCCAGCCGATCCGTTGGGGGCGTCGATGCTGCCGATTGCGGGCGCGCGTGTTCACGCGGTGGAGCCGCCGTCGCAGCGGGAGAGGCCAGACTCGTTAGGTAGAGAATTCGATGAGGAAGCCGTCGGCCGTTCGGGTGAATGGTTGGGCGGGCCGGGCGCGAAGGTGACAATTGAATCTGAATCAACCGCCGGTGGTTTGGGTGCGCAACCGGGGGTTGAGGGCCAACATGATGACCGCTCGAAGACTTTCACTGTGCGGGAGAAGTCTTCAAGCGACGCTGAACCACTGTTCCGACAAGATGGCGCAAGGGGAGAATCGAGCGGATTGTAAGCCCTTTCCGGCATGTAGTGCGCGGGGAGGGGTCGTGGTCGCCATAGTTCAGGAAGGTGAGGAAAACGGACCGTGTGGGAATCTCTACGCCAGCTAATGAGCGGCATGCAGCGCACGTGGGAGCGGCTTTCACTCAGCGCCAGGGTCAATATCGCGCTGTCGCTTGCGGCGACGCTAGTTGTGCTTGCCGTCTTGGTGGTTTACGGCAGCCGGCCGCAGTATGTCGTGCTGTATTCAGGGCTTGACCGCGACGATTCTGCCGCCATTATTCAATATCTCGAAGACAACAACATTCCTTACAGGACCCGCGAGGCGGGGGCCGTCGTTCTGGTGCGCACACGCGATCTCAGTGATGTGCGGGTTGCGCTGCGCCATCAGGATCTTCCCCGGGCGTACGGCGTGGGAGTCGGCTTCGAAATCTTCGACGAGCCCAGCGTGATGATCAGCCAAGCCGAACAAGACATCAGGTTCTGGCGCGCGGTCCAGGGCCACCTTCAGCGTATGCTCAACGAGTTCTCGTTCGTGAGACGTTCGCTGGTATATATTCACCGTGAGCAGGAAAGTCTGTTTGCCGTTGACCAGCGCCCGAACAAGGCCGCGGTTACGCTGGACGTGACGCGCCCGTTGACGAAAGCCGAGATCGCCGCGGTGCTTGGCGTGGTGAGTTCTTTCGGCGGCGTGAACCTTTCGACCGACAACATTACTTTGGCGACGACGGACGGCAAGAGTCTGCATTTGCCGGCCGAGGATGAGTTTACCGCGATCTCGAACCGGCGGCTTGATTTCTTGAACGAGTATGAGCGCCAGCGCGAGTTGAAGGCCGAGAGCGCTTTGGCCAGGCTCGGGGTTCGGGGATTTGTACGCGTCAGTCTGGACATCGACTCGACGACGGTCGAGGAGACATCCAACATAGCCCAACGAGGCACGGCGGTGAGTGAAATGGTCTCGAGGACCGAATCCACCAGCGTTGAGACCCTTCCCGAAGGTCCGCCTGGGACTCTCGCCAACATTCCGGAGGGCACTCCGGGCGCACTTGAAACGACGGAAAGCCAGCGCGAAGAGCTTTTCAACTACGAACCGAGCGTAACCAGAACGGTACGAGTCACTCCTCCGGGATCCGTGCTGCAGACTCGCGCAGTTGTTGTAGTTTCAGGCACTTACGAGCCTGTTCTGGATGCCGATGGCAACGAAACCGGCGAAGTCGAATACGTTCCGCGGACTGATGACCAGTTGGAGGCCTACCGTACGGTGGTGGCCACGGCTGTAGGGCCAGAATTGACGCCGGAGGAAGTGTCCGTCTTTGACCATCCGTTTGAAATTGAGCCCATTACGGCGATTGAGACATTTGAGGCATTTGAGTGGGCGCGAATACAAGAAAATATGCTACAATGGGTGGGTACAGCCCTTAGAGCACTGCTTGTGGTTGTGGGGTTTATCATGTTTCGTAGATTCTTGCTGCGCGTTCTTGTAGTTTCCGAGGAAGGCGAGGTGCTTCCTCCCGAGCACGAGCCGACCATGCGCGAGATGCGCGGGCGGGAAATGGCCGAAGAGGTCGAGCGCGTGTCGACCGAGCAGCCGGAGCAAGTGGCGTCGTTGTTGCGCGCTTGGCTAGCCGAGAGCGAGGAGTAGGCGTACGCTTAAGAAGAAAAAAGCGTCGGCGGCTGATATCGCAACGCTGGACGGGAACACCAAGGCGGCGATTCTGCTTGCTTGCCTGGGTCCAGCGGCCGCATCCCGTGTGCTTTCTCAAATGGACGATACCGAGATCGAACGGTTGACGCTCGATCTTTCGAGTCTGGGTACCATCGAGCCCGACATGCGCGAGGCGATCATCGAGGAATTTCACCAGATGATGGTGGCCAACCGGTATGTGACGCAGGGCGGGGTCGAGTACGCCAAGAACCTGCTCGAATCGGCGTTGGGCCCCGAGCGGGCACTGGATATCCTGACCCGCCTTCAGAACAGCCTTCAGGAAGTGCCGTTCGAGTTTCTGAAGAAAGCGGATCCGAGCCAGATCATCACGTTCATCCAGGATGAACACCCTCAGACCATTGCGTTGATTCTGGCGCATCTGGAGCCGGACATTTCGGCGACGGTGCTTTCGGCGCTTTCTCCTGAAACGCGCACGGACGTGGTGCTGCGTGTTGCGACGATGGACCGCACCCCACCGGAGATCGTGCATGAAGTCGAGCGAGTGCTCGAGCGCAAAATGGCATCTGTTTTCAGCCAGGGGTTCACGTTTGCGGGCGGCGTGAAAGAGGTTGCCGAAATCCTGAACCGCATCGAGCGGGCCACCGAGAAGAACATCATGGCTGAGCTCGAGGAACGCGATCCCGAGCTGGCGGACGAAATCTCGCGGTTGATGTTCACGTTTGATGACCTGATTTATGTTGACGACGGCGGCATTCAGAAGGCACTTCGCGAGATTGATCAGAAAGACCTCGCGCTTGCCCTCAAGCATGGCGATGAGGATGTGAAGGAGAAGATTCTGAAGAACATGTCTTCACGGGCGCGCGAGATGATCGGGGAAGAGATGGAGTTTATGGGCCCGGTGCGGCTGCGCGATGTGGAAGAGGCGCAGCAGAAAATTGTTGGCGTTGTTCGGCGTCTCGAAGAAGCGGGCGAGATTATCATCGAAGGTCGCGGTGGGGGCACAGAGGACGACATTATCGTGTAATGGCGGGAATCTGAGACTTGGGGAGCATATACTGGGGACATGGCAAGGATCATCAAAGCGTGGGAATCCAGTTCGCAAGAGTATCCTTCTTATGAGCGGGATCCTCTCGAATTTGTGAGGCCGGGCCCGCATCAAAGTTCGGGCGGTCTTGCACTCGACCCGCATCAGATCGTCGAAGAGGCTCGACGGGAGGCAGAGCAGAAAGTGCGCGAGGCCTACGCGGAGGGGCTTCGCCGGGGCACGGAAGCGGGCCAGGCGGCGTTTGCCGAAGCGGTGGGAAAATCCGCTGCGGCGCTCGAGCAGGCCGCCAAGACACTGATCGAGGCGCGCGAGCGGTTTCTCGAGTCGTTGGAACCCGAGGTGGTGGGATTGGCTGCCGCCATTGCGGAACGCATTCTTCGGCGTGAACCTGCGGTGGACCCCGAGCGCGTGCGGCGAACGGTGCGCGAAGCACTGACGCATCTCGAAAGACGCGAGCAGATTACGCTCCGGCTGAATCCGGCCGATCTCGCTGCTCTCGAGGAGCAGAATGTGAAACTCCTCGAGGATTTCGACGCTGTCGAGCACCTCGATGTGGTCGCGGACGATACCGTGGCGCCGGGGGGATGTGTGGCCGAATCCGAACATCTGGAAGTGGATGCCCAGATCAAAACGCAGTTCGACAAGATCATCAATGGTCTCTTGGAGTGAGCTGTGGCGATTCCCCATCTCGAGCGATACCGGCGGAAGGTTAGCGAGAGCGACCCCGTTGCCGTCTATGGACGGGTGCTTGATGTCGTCGGGCTCACCGTTGAGTCGACCGGCCCGCCCATGCGCATCGGTGACCTGTGCTATGTGCAGTCGCGGGATGGTGGCAGCACGGTTCCGGTCGAAGTAGTTGGATTTCGTGGCCGGCGGATTTTGTTGATGCCTCTGGGCGACATGCATGGCATTGCTCCGGAGAGCATCCTGATCCCCACCTACAAGCCGCAGATGGTGCGTGTGGGCGAAGAGCTTCTGGGCCGGGTGATCGACAGTATGGGGATGCCCCTGGACGACGGCCCGGTGCCGAGGATGAAGGCCGAGGTTGCGCTCACCGCAACGCCTCCACGCCCTCTCGAACGGTCGCGGATCGAGGTGCCAGTAGCCACGGGAATCCGTGCGATTGACGCATGTATCACCTGCGGAAAGGGGCAGCGCGTCGGGGTCATGTCGGGCAGCGGCGTCGGAAAAAGCAAGCTGATCGGGATGATTGCCCGCAACACGAATGCCGACGTAAATGTCATTGGACTCATTGGCGAGCGAGGCCGCGAGGTGCGCGAGTTTGTCGAGGGGGACCTGGGGCCGGAAGGTCTTGCGCGGTCGGTTGTGGTCGTGGCGACCTCCGACGAGCCGGCATTGTGCCGCGTCAAAGGCGCTTGCATGGTGACAGCCATTGCCGAGTGGTTCCGGGAACGCGGCGCGGACGTCATGCTGATGCTCGATTCGATTACGCGTTTCGCGATGGCTCAACGCGAGGTGGGCTTGGCCATTGGCGAACCGCCGACTTCAAAGGGCTATCCGCCGTCGGTGTATTCGCTGTTGCCGAAACTGCTTGAACGGGCGGGCACGTCGTCTCGAGGAAGCATTACGGGCATCTATACCGTGCTCATCGAAGCGGACGATTTGAACGATCCGATTGGCGACGCGGTGCGCAGTTTTCTTGACGGGCATATCGCGTTATCGCGCGACCTCGCCATGCGCAATCATTATCCGGCCGTGGACGTGACCGGCAGCGTAAGCCGTTGCATGATCGATGTGACGAGCGAAGAGCATCAGCGCTTGGCGGGCGATCTGCGGCGCGTACTTGCCACCTACCGAGACGCCGAAGACCTCGTGAACATCGGCGCGTATGTCGAGGGAAGCAATCCGGAGATTGACCGGGCCCTGAAGCTGATGCCGAAAGTCCAGGCGTTTCTTCAGCAAGGGCTGTATGAAGAGTCGGCTTACGAAGAAATCGAGCGCCTCATGGGCACGGCATTGCAGGGGTGAGGGAAATGGCGGCAGCAAAACCATTCAGGTACGGAACGCTATTGCGGGTACGGCAACGTCAGGAGGATGCAAAATCCACCGCGTTGGCCCAGATGCGCAGGGCGGTGCGTTCCGCCGAGGAACAGCACCGCGAGATTGTCGGGCAGCAGCTCGCGGCGTTCGAGAGTGCCGCCGCGCTGGCGTGCGAGCAGTTTGACGCTTCCGACATTCGGCGCTATTTTGTTTACGAGCGGCACCTTTCGCGGCTTGCCGTTGAAAAGGATGCCGAGATCGCGCATTTGCGGCGTGAAGAGGACGAACGCAGGAGTGATCTCGAGGAAGCCATGAAGCGGCGCAAGGTGCTTGAGAAGCTCAAGAGCCGCAAGGACGAAGCGTTAAAGTATATGCTGGGTCAGGAAGAACAGAAACGTGTGGATGAGGCCGCGGTGAACCGGGCGGCCCAGGCAGACGGACCCCGAAAATCATGAAAGTGGCAGCCGCCTTTCTCCTGTTCGTGCTCACGTTTGTGGCAACCATCCTTTTGATGCTCTATTTCACCGGAAATCTGGATCAGGAAAGCATCGCCCGCCTGTTGAGACGCGGGGAGATGCCACTGCTTGAACCCGCGCCCCGCGCACACGATGCCGACCCGCTCATGGCCGCCCTTCGAGAGAAAGAGCGGGCGTTGGCGGAGCGCGAGCGGCACATTGCCGAGGAAGAACGGCGCCTGGCCCTGATGCGCCAGGAACTCAGTACATTGCGAGATAATGTCGAGAGAATTCTGCGGGAAGTCGACGAATCGCTCGATGAGGCCGACGAGGCATATGGCGAGCGCATCCAGCGGGTGGCCGAGTCTATTGCAAGCATGGAAGCTCAAAATGCCGCCGAGACCCTGATGTCTGAATTGTTCACGCCCCAGGAAGCCGCGGAGATTCTACAGCGGATTGAAGAAGATCGCACGCGCGGTAACATTCTGAATGAAATGACTCCCGAGAGAGCCGCACTGATACTTCAGGCACTGCGAAACCGCCGACACGGTTCTTAGCACGCCCGCCCCCATCGCCCCCCTGTGCCTTTACCCGTGATCGGGGATGCCGACAGGATACAGGGGTACACTTCGACACGAACCTAAGCTCTCTCTGCCAGCACCAGCCTTGTGTCCGTGGTGTTCTGGACTCATGGCGGGGTTCGCTCTGCCGCGTCGAGGGGCATGTCTTTTCTTCTTTGCCAGCGATGCATCCTTGTGGTTCGATGGTCGGACCGCGGGGTGTTTCCAATAAGCGACCTGTGTCGGCTTCGTATTCGATTGAGCCAGGCACGATGGCGCATTTTGAACGAAAGGAGGTGATCTGATGTGGATATTCAACCCGTATTAATGCAGTTGCTTGAGTCAGGTCAGCCCGCCGGAGAATTGCTGGCGAGGGGTCTGACCGCGGATGCGCTGGCTGCTGACGCCGGTGGCCGGCCATTTGCGCTGGTCTTGGCACACGAGGCAGCTCCTGCGCTCGCCGCGGCTACTGCCAGGCCGGTGCTTATTCTGCCGGATGGCAGTCTCGTGCTTGAGTTCGATGCGGCGCATATCCCTCCGGGAGGCGTAATAGTCTCGCCCTGTGGTTCGCAGGCGAGATATTCGGTCACAGGCGAATACGAGCCCGTGCCTGAAGCGGAAGCGGCGCAGGAAGCAAGTGGCGCGGGTCCGCCGATGGAGCTTGTTTCTCCCGGAGTGGGACCGCCGGAACCGCCTCGCACCCGTGCGGTGTATTCGGCTGAAAGCGGGGATGATGCAAGCGGCTCCGAGCCCGTTGCCGCGCCCCTCCGAAGCAGCGCAGCCTATCGCGTGGCAGGCAGCACAAGCGAGAGCTCGCCCGCGCAGGTTCGTTCGCATACGCTCACGGATGCTGCGGAACCTAAACCGCCTGTCTCTGCGGAACCTCTGGTTTTCGGAAAGGCGGGTAGCCTGCCAGCGGATGAGGCGCAGTCGGTCAGCACGACTGTCCCCTCTTCGGTGAAATATGATGCCGAAAGCGTCGCGTTGGCCGTGCCGCAATCTGCCGGGCGAGCGCCTGAGCAGTTTTCGGGCGCAACCGACGGGCCGGTTAAGCAAACCGCGGAGCCGTTGCTTGTCCCGTTTGCTGCGCGTGGGCTTGCCGAAGCGGTTCCGGCTGAGTCTATCTTGGCCAGGCCGGCGCCCTCGGGCATGGATGCGCCCGCGGCAGGCGAAACGGCTGCTGCGCTCACGCAGAAAGGGCTGAAGGCAGAAATGCACGTGCTTTCGGCTGATTGTGCAACTGCGGGGGCTGCCGCAAGAAACCTCGAAGAAGCGGTGGCCGCTGGCCTGTTCGCAAGACCGGAGAAGAGCGCGATGCCTGCGGCTCGAGGCGTGCAATCCCTCGAAGAGCCGCTATCCGCACCTGTGGACACGCAATCTGCGGCGAAGCCGGTGTCTGCACCCGCAGATATGGAATCCGCGCAGAAGTGGGATATGTTTTACGGCGGGGGCGAATCCGAAACCCGTCATCCGCTTGAAGCAGAAACGGAAGCGCTGCCAGGCAGTAAGTCTGGCGAAATCACCGCGCGTTTCACGGCGGCGGCGAGGGCCCTCTCGGATGTTGCGACACCTGAATCCGCGGCGGAGTCGGCGCGTGGGCCTTTGCGCACGGTGCCGAACGAGCGCGTGCCCGGTCTTGAACCGGGGCTGCCAACGTTTGATGCGGTCGAAAGCACATCGCAGCCGCGGGGTGCTGATGCGGCAATGGAACACCACTTGCCGCGCGGCGCCGCGTTTCAGGACTCGATGACCGAATTGGCCGTTAAGAGCGTGCGCTATCTCGTCTCGGAAGGTGAGAAGACGCTGCGTGTTCGGCTGGTGCCTGAGTCTCTTGGCGAAGTGCGGGTCGAGATCGTGTCGACGCGGGACGAGCTTCACCTGAGACTGGTCTCCGGCAATCCGGCCGTTCGCGAAGCCCTGGAAAGCGGTTCGGAGGGGCTGCGCAACGCGCTTGCGCGCGACGGCGTCCATCTGGTTCGTGTGACCGTAAGTGCCGACGGCGGCGCTCACGATAGCCAGGGTGGGCTTTCCGGCCGGGGCTCCTGGAGTGACAACCACCACTCGCCGCGGCATTCCGGTTCGTGGCCGGGTTCCGGCGCGCAAGGCTGGACGGTGACGGAAAGGCGTGCCGAGCGCGGTGCGCACCATGAGGGCTCGCTGAGCGTCTATGTATGACCGCCCTACCCGACGGGCAGGTGCGGTTAAGCGCCTGGCTGGCGTAACTGTAACGAAAGGAGGAAGATATGAACGCGCTGGTTGCCATTCGAGGCAATTTCACCGGCGATCTGAGCTCAACGCGCGGAGAGCGCCTGCAGGCTTCCCGGGAAATGCGTTCCATGTCGGACGCACGGGTGGCGCACGTGCTGAAACGGGCTGGGCTGATGCAAAAGAGCGAAAGCACCGGGGTGGCCCACCGGATGGCCAATGACCTCGACCGCGATGCCTTTCTGCATCTTCTGGTGATGCAAATGCAGCACCAGGATCCCCTGAATCCCGTGGACAACACCGATATGGTGGCACAACTGGCTCAGTTTGCCGCGCTCGAGCAGATGACGAATCTCAACGAGAGCTTCGATATGCTCAGTGGGAATTTCGACCAGTTGAATTTCATCTCGGCCAGTGGGTTGATCGGCCGTCACGTGACCGGCGTCGATGACGCAGGCAACGTGATACAGGGCATGGTCGACACCGTTCACCTTGATGAAAGCGTCGTGTACCTCAATGTCGAGGGGCAGTTGCTCTCGATGGCCGGTGTCATCGGCATGGGCGCGCCGCCAAGCACGGGAGAAGAACCATGATTGAGCATGTGAAACTTGCAAACGTGCAGGGCATTGACCCACGGGCAGCGCCGCCCAAGACGGGGCCAAAGGTGCAGCACGCGCCTTTTGCCGATCTCTTGGCGCAGGCGCAGCGGACGCATTCGATGCTGCGGTTCTCGGCGCATGCCATGCAACGGCTCGACGAGCGGAATATCACGCTTTCTGAGCCGGCGAAAGCCGCGCTGCAACAAGGCCTCGAGCGTGCCGCTGCCAAAGGCTCGCGGGAGACGCTGCTTCTCACCGAAGATGCGGCGTTCGTGGTGAGCGTCCCCAACCGGACCGTGATAACGGCTGTTCCTCGAGGAGAGCTCGATGACGCCGTATTCACCAATATCGATAGTGCCGTAGTCATGGCTCCGAACATGGCAGGGCACGGATGAGCATGATCGTACGAAACACAGAAACAGGGCCGGACCCCGCGCGGGGAGGCCCTCGTGCCGCTGACTGACCGACGCGGCGCACAACAGGAGGGTATGTGAAATGGGTACTGCGATCTATACAGGCGTAACCGGCCTGCAAACACACCAGCGGCGCATGGATGTCATCGCCGCCAATATTGCCAACGTGAACACACCAGGATATCGGGCCGCGCGCGCGCTATTCCAGGATCTCTTTTCGCAGACGCTGGAAGGTGGACGGGGGCCGGTAAACGGCTTCGGCGGCTCGAACCCGGTGCAAATCGGGCTGGGCGTGCAGTTGGGCTCGATCGACACCATTCATCAGCAAGGGTCGCTTCAGACGACCGGAAACAACTCGGATCTGGCCATCCAGGGCAGCGGGTTCTTCGTGCTGAGCAATGGCGGGGGAGGACTCTACTATACCCGTGACGGTTCGTTCACTTTGAATGCCCTTGGGCAGTTGATCGACCCCGCCACCGGTATGCGAGTTCAAGGATATCTGGTGGACGAGGCCGGCGAGGTGAACGTGGGCGCGACCCCCACTGATATTGAAGTTCCTGTGGGGGGTACGTCTATTGTGCGCGCCACGGAACAGGTGGTCGTGCGTGGAAACCTCGACTCGCGCGCTGCTGCAGGAGCCACCGTGCAACGCAGGGTAAATGTGTTCGATTCGCTCGGGACGCCACGCGAGTTGATGACGACATTCGAGAAGATTCCTCAGGTGAACGTCGGTGGGACGAATTACAACGCATGGTCCTATGCCGTCGAATATACAAACACCGACAGCCCGCCCGTTACCACTCAGGTCGGCGAGGGGGTGATCTTGTTTGATGACGACGGTGCATTCTTCGACGAAGGGACCCTTGTGGGCGGAGTCTTTACGTCGCGTCCGCCCGGCGCCCCCCAGGTGTCGGTGCCGCTGGCAGCGTTTGGCTCGCTGGATTCCTACCCCGAGACACCGTTCGAGTTCGAGATGGATTTCTCGCCGGTGACCGAGCTGGCCTCGGACAGCGATGTGAGCGTCACGAATCAGGACGGGTTCTCGCGGGGTACGCTCGAAAGCTTCAATATTGCCCGTGACGGCACGATCAACGGCGTGTTCTCGAATGGGTTGACCCGTGTCATCGGTCAGATTGCCCTGGCGTCTTTTGCGAACGTCGGCGGCCTCGAGCGCGATGGCAGCAATCTCTTCCGCGACACCCCGGCGTCCGGTACGCCGCAGATCGGGCTGCCCAATACGGGCGGCCGCGGGCAGGTGTCCGGAGGTGTTCTCGAGGGCTCGAACGTGGACTTGGGCACCGAATTCAGCAATCTGATTGTCACGCAACGCGGGTTCCAGGCAAATGCGCGGACGATCACGACCGCTGATACGCTGCTTCAAGAAACAGTCAATCTGGTTCGATAGCACCTCGTGGTAGAAGTGGCTGAGATTCCGGGATGGCGCGCGGATTTGTCCGTGCGCCGTCCCGGAATGCAGGTTTCTTTGTAACTCTGGCGCCCGTTTTCCTGGTTTGAGCCCATTGAATTTCGGGTTTGAGTTGTGGGTTCACGGCAGGGGTGCTAGAATACCTGTAGAACCTGCATGGGTTCACGCGAAAAGGGGTGTCCAGCAAAAGGCGTAGCGTATGGATATCGCGACACTGGTGGGTCTAGTTTCCGGGATAACCCTCGTACTTGTCTCGATCATTATGGGTGGCAATCCAACCGTGTTTTGGAGTGTGCCGTCCTTGGTGGTCGTGATGGGCGGCACGCTTGCCGCCACGCTTATCAATTTCCCCCTGGGAGATGTGCTGAGCGTGCTGAATACGGTGAGAAATGCGTTTTTTCATAAGAGCAATCCCCCCGAAAGTCTGATTCCGAAGCTGGTCAGTTTTGCAACGATCGCACGCCGCGAGGGCATTCTGGCGCTCGAGTCTCATGCCAGCGAAGCCGGGGACGAGTTTCTCGAGAAAAGCGTTCAATTGGCAGTTGACGGCACGGCACCGGAGCTCATAAAGGATATTCTGACCACCGAGCTGGCCTTCATGGAAGACCGGCACGCGATGGGGCAGGCGATCCTTTTGGCCATGGGCACGTTTTCGCCTGCATTTGGCATGATAGGCACGCTTATTGGATTGGTTCAGATGCTTGCCACGCTGGACGATCCCTCGACAATTGGCGAGGGCATGGCTATTGCGTTGCTTACGACCTTGTATGGTGCGCTGATGGCGAATGTGGTTTTCTTGCCCGCTGCGGGCAAGCTCAAGGTGCGCACGAGCAATGAACTTCTTGCGAAGGAACTGGTGATCGAAGGCATTTTATCGATTCAGTCTGGGGACAACCCCCGGGTTGTCGAGCAGAAACTCAAGGCGTTCGTATCGCCGGCGGTGCGGCGCCAGGTCAGCGCAGCATAGTATGTCACGAGACAAACGAAAGAAAGGAAGCGACGAGCCGGGCGGGGCGCCCGCGTGGATGGTGACCTACGGCGATATGATGAGCCTGCTGCTGTGCTTTTTCGTCTTGTTGCTGTCGTTTTCGACCATCAGCGAGAAGAAGTACAGCAGAGCCATTCAGTCGCTCAAGGGGGCGCTCGGAGTGTTGCCCAGACATACATCGGTCATTCAGCCATTGCCGGTCGAGCAATTGCACCCGCGGCGGCCGCGCAGCATCGAGCGTGTAGCCCGGATGATTCGTGAGCGGATGCTGATCAACAACAGGGCCCACGACGTCGACGTCGAATTCGACGAAGAAGGGGGTCTTAAGATCAACCTGCCGAGCCGTATATTGTTCGAAACGGCCAGGGCCGACCTCATGCCGGATGCGTTTCCCGTGCTCGAAGATATTGGGGCCGTGTTAAAGGATTTGCCGGGTGCGCGCATCGAGGTTCGCGGGCATACGGACATCCGTCCCTTGATCAGCGGGGGGAGGTTCGAGGACAATTACCATTTGAGCTACGCCAGGGCGAAAAGTGTTATGGATTTCATCCATGAGCGCTCGGAGATTCCGTTAGCTGCCTTCGAGGTCATCGCCTGCGGGCCTTCGCAACCCATCGCGACCAATGAGACGGAAGAGGGTATGCAGAAGAACCGGCGGGTGGAACTGTATGTGCGCGGGGATTTTTCCGACGAGGCGACCGAGGATTTGCGCCGCGCGATCGATGATTTGGAACGCACTTTTGAGAGCGGCCCGTAACAATGAACGAGGTATGCCGGTATGTCTGATGAACAACCGCTCCCTACTCCAGCGAAGAAATCGTCTTTTATGAGCACGCTTATCTGGCTGGGTGTTGCCATGATGACGGCCGCCCTGGGCGCGGTCCTGTTGTATCTGTTCGTTCTAAGACCCATGCTGTCAGGGGCGGGCCCGGAGGATATCGCTCTGGAAGATAAGCTGAATCCGCATGCGATTACGGTGGATTTCGAAGAGTCGGTGGCCTCGGTGCGGATGCCTCCGGACAGCCAGCTCCCCGCGGCGCTGCTGTCTTTCGCGGTTTCGCTCGAGTGCAACAACCGGGCGACGGCGGAACTGGTGCAACGTCACATAGCGCGCTTCACCGACATGATTAACAAACAGCACGAGTTCCGCGAGCGCGCGGAATTGGATGATCCGCGCGTGAAAGCGGCAATTCAGCAAACCATTCTCCTTGAGGCGAACACCATTTTGAAGCAATTGCAGCCGGGCGCCGCCGACCCCAATATTCGGGTGACAGACGTGTTTCACAGGCGCTTCCTCATAAGCGATCAGTTGTGATGGACGCTGGAGCCAAGCAGCCGCACGAGCACGAATTCCGGGAGGTGACGCCGGGGAGTGTCCCAGGCGCCGAACGTCTCAAGCTTGAAGATCTCAAGCAAGTGAACATGACGATTACCGCGCACTTGGGCAGTTGCTCGATGACGGTGCGCGAGGTGCTCGGGCTTCGACGGGGGGCCGTGGTGCCGCTGGACAAAGTGGCGGGCGAGATGACCGATATCTATGTGAACGGTCTTCACCTCGCACGTGGAGAGGTGGTGGTGATTGCCGACGAGCTGCACGTGCGCATTGGCGAAGTCGTGGGCCAAGAAGAGCGGCTGGTTCAGGAAGAGGGGCGTGGGGATGATGTATCGGCCGGCTAAATGGGGGGCTGTCGTTGCGCTGGTGCTGGCGCTGTGCGCCGGGGCTGCGAGAGGGCAAGACGCACAAGGCGGTGCGGCTGGCAGTGCTCGGGAACCGCAAGAATATGGGGAATATGAGGCGATTCCGGCGCCCGATATCGAACTGTATCCGGATGTGCCGGGAATTGTTCCCGAGGACATGCCGGAGTTGCCGCTTCCCGATGCCGATGTCGGGGGGGAGGATGCGCCGTCGTTGGAAGTTCCCGATGCGTTCATGGATGAAGTGAACCGCCAGATCGAGGCGCGCCGGGGTCTCGCGCCCCCGCCAACGGGCGAATCGCCTGATTTGGGCCGGCCCGACTCGACGTTGTACAGCCTGTTCAGGGCATTTGCTTGGCTGCTGGTTGTAGTCGCGCTGATCCTGCTGCTCTATCATTTTCTTCAGCGACGGACGCGCGGCGGGCGCCTGTTGACAGGAAACCGTCTGGGCACGGTGTTGGGGCGTCTTTATCTCAACCCCCGGGTGTGCTTGCACTTTGTGCGCACGGGGGGGAAAGTGCTTGTCGTCGGGCAAACGCAGAGCGCTCTTTCGTTGATAGCCCGGTTTGACGAAGCGGAATTCGCAGCTGTCGTCGAGAAGGAAGAAAGCGAAGAGGGCAACCCCCCGGCACCCAAAGAGAATCCCGAGACCGGCCGCGAGTTCTTTTCCCAGCTTCGCGCGAATCTTGCTCAGATGAGCCGTCAGACCGGCGATACCGGCGAGGCGTCCGTCGAAGAGGCTGGCGCATCCGTCGATGAAGACGACATCGCAGAGTTACGAGGGGACATACACCGGTTGCAGGAGTACCTGCGGGAATCTACGCGTGGCTCGGAAGATTAACCGACTGCTTCGCCTGGGGGTGGTGTGCGCCCTGCTTTGGGCGTGCGCCCCGGTCTTCGCGCAAGAACCGCCCGCCGTGGGCGATACATTGGGCATCGAGGAGGTCTTTCGCGGTCTCGAGGGCGCGGCTGAGCCTGACCGCATCTCGACCACCTTGGCGCTCTTTATCCTGCTAACGGTGCTCTCGCTCGCCCCTGCGATAGCGATTATGACGACGTCCTTCCTCCGAATTGTCGTGGTGTTTGGTTTTTTGCGCCAAGCCATGGCAACCCAGCAAACCCCGCCGAACCAGGTGCTGGTCGGTCTCGCTCTCATTCTCACCTTTTTCATCATGTTTCCAATTTATCAACAGGTTTACGATGAGGCCTATGTGCCGTACGTCGCCGAAGAGATAGGCTGGCAGGAAGCTGTCGAGGGCACTCTCGCCCCGGTCCGGGCGTTCATGTTCCGCCAGGTTCGGCCGCGGGACTTGGCGCTGTTTATCGACATCTCGCAAATGGACCGGCCGCAGACGCGCGACGACGTCCCTACCATCACGCTTGTGGCGGGTTTTGTGCTCAGTGAGATTCGAATCGCGTTTCAGATAGGTTTTATAATCTACATTCCGTTCCTCATCATTGACATGGTGGTGGCGAGCACCTTGATGTCGATGGGAATGATGATGTTGCCGCCTGTGTTTATATCGCTGCCTTTTAAGATTATCATGTTTGTGTTGGCCGACGGGTGGTACTTGCTGATTCAGGAACTTGTGCGCGGGTTTAATTAGACGCGGAGCGGTGTGGATGGATAATAAACTCATCGCAATCATCGTGGCGATTGTGTTTTTTGCCAGCATTCCCCTGGTGTGCCAATTGCTCAAGGAGCCGGAACCGTTAACCGTGGACGGGATCAAGGAGACGTACCGGGAATTGGGATTTTCGGTTGCAAATGAGCGCCCGTTGAGTCCCCCGGGCTATCAGGCGCTTTCCGGCGAATTCATGACCATCAACGGTGCGCGCGTGCATGTTTTCACGTACTCGAATCCTGATGTTATTGAACGCGAGCGCAACCGTATGGAGATTGATGCCCAGCGCGGTTTGCCGGCCTATGCCCCCAAAAATGTGGCACGA
This sequence comes from Candidatus Hydrogenedentota bacterium, assembly GCA_007130675.1. Taxonomy (GTDB): domain Bacteria; phylum Hydrogenedentota; class Hydrogenedentia; order Hydrogenedentales; family SLHB01; genus UBA2224. The sequence continues at coordinate 17,213 of SLSB01000093.1, forward strand.
ACGGTGCGCAACGGGCACTTCGTGATGTTGATTGTGTCGGAAAACGCAAGTCTGCGCGAGCGTATTGCGGTGGTATTCGAAGGGCTGAGGAACCCCGGCCCGCCGCCTCGGCCGCCCGAGGAGCCGCAGCAGCGCCGGCCCTTCTGACCGCACGGGCCGTGTGGTTCAGGCGCGACGGCTCAGGAATCGCCGACCCGCTCGGCGATCATGTGGGCTGCTCCGAGCACGACCGCATCGTCGCCCAGTTTAGCGGTCACGATGCGCACCTTCTTGCGCAGAAAGGGCATGGCGTGGTCCGAAATGCCGCGCTTGATCTCCTCGAGATACAGTTTTGGCATGGCCTCGACCAGCCCCCCTCCGAGTACGACGGCCTCGGGGCTCAGCATGTTGATGGCGTTTCCCGTCGCAATCCCGACGTAGTACGCGGCTTTGCGCACAACGCCCTCGACCATTGTGTCGCCGGCCTTGATGGCCTCGGCCAGGGCGCCGCTTCGGATTTTGGCAAGGTCGGTGCCGCAAGTGGCCAGCAGGTTGGGGGCATCGCCTCTGGCTGCGAGGGCGGCGCTTTCGGCCGCGATGGCGACGCGCGAGGCCAGCGCCTCGAGACACCCCCGTTTGCCGCACCCGCAATAGGGGCCGTCCACTTCGAGGGTCATGTGGCCAAACTCGCCGGCAGCGCCCGAGAACCCGTAGAAGACCTTGCGGTCAATGATGATGCCGGCTCCAATGCCCGTGCCGGGGAACACCCCGAGGACGCTTTCGCAGTCGCGGATCTCTCCGAACCGGTACTCTCCATATGTGCCCACGTTGACGTCATTGTCCACAACGACGGGCACGTTGAATGCTTTCTCGAGGTATTTGGCCAGCGGGAAGTTCTTCCACGCCAGATTGGGCGTGTCGATAATGACGCCTGTCTTTGGATTAAGCGGGCCGGGCGACCCGACGCCAATCCCGCGCACCCGCTCGACGCCGGCGCCTTCGAGTGCCTCCTGGATGGTCTTGGTGAGCCGTTCTTCGGTGGGCTCGCCCTTCTTCGACTTGCTCTTGCGCTTGCTGCGCCCCTTTGCCTCGAAACTGTGGTCGTAGACGACCGCCATCAGCTTTGTGCCGCCGATATCTACGCCGATTACATGGTCGCCTTCAGCCAGAAAATCGCTCATATCAAAACTCCCCC
>SLSB01000185.1 GCA_007130675.1 Candidatus Hydrogenedentota bacterium
CCGGGGGCGGTATGGCGGGTTCTGTTTTGGCGGGGCGTCGCCCGAGGGCGCCTCGGCCGCGGACCCCTTGCCGCCCGGCGTCGCGTTTCCAAACGGAGCGCGGGCCGCGTTGCTCTTGACCTTCGACGTCGAGGGCGTTTACGGCAATGGCGCGGGCGACATGCAGCGCGAAATCGCAAACTATGCCCGAATCTGCGAGCGCCTTGCACACCACGGCATCCCCGCCACGTTCAACGTCGTCGGGCAGATGGCCGAGGAGCAAGGCCCAGCGTTTATCGAGGCTATGTGGGATGCCGGATGCGAGGTTGCTCCCCACGGTTACGTACATGACATGAACAAGCGCCATGGCGGCGACGCGGTGTACGCCGGTCATTATGGCCCCGAAGAAAACCGCGTCCAGGTGCGCGACGGGATCGCGGCCATCGAAGCCATCCGGCCGGGGTCGGTCAAGGGGTTCCGCCTGCCCTACGGCCATTTTAACGAGTACTCATACGACGCCATCGAGGAAGCCGGGCTCTTGTGGACCAGCAACGTGGGGATCGACGATTTCCTCGTGCCCGGCCAGGGGTTCGGGGCGGCCCCGTTCCAGATGCGGCTCGGCGGCAAGGTCTACCCCATGGTTGAAATACCGCTCGATAGCCAGACCTACGACTGGTGCATCTGGATCGCCGACGAGCGTGCCAACGCGCCGTTTGTACAGGGTGTGCGCACGTATTGTGAGACGCGAAACATCCCTTTCGAGCGCACGCCGCGCGGGGCCGCCGCCATATGGGACCAGCGTATGCGCGACGCCATCGAGTCGCAACGCATGTTCACCCTGTTATGCCACCCCATCAACCTCGCCGTTTTCCGCGAAGGCTGGGGCGACCCTCTCGAGGAATTCCTGCTGCCAGTCATCGACCGGCTCGCGGAATACCACCGCGGCGGCCGCGCATGGGTCTGCACCTGCGCCCAAATGGCCGAGTTCTACAACGACTACCGGAGGACCGCGCCCCAGAGAGGGCTTGCGCGCGACGGGATGGTTTGACACGCTCGGCGCGCCTGGGCTAGGCTTAGGGCATGCTGCTGCCCCGGCTGACCGGCAGCGGCGCGGTATGGAACAGGAGTGGTGAAGACGTGCAAAACAAGCGTTTCGTGTGGGTTTTGGCGCTGGGAGTTTGTGTTGTCGCGGGCGTGGGTTGCAACGCCCAGAGCCGCCAACCCCGGCTGGTAGACGCAACCATCACCCCGGCCCGATTACAGCCCGGCGATACTGCGGTGATTACCGTGCAAGTCGAGCGCGACCGATTCGGCATCGTGGATCAGGTCCGCGCCGTGGTGCGGGAAGATCGTCGCATGACGTTTGATTTGAGAGACGACGGCCATCTGCCCGATGCGGAACCGGGCGACGGGATATGGTCGCTGCTGGTTGATGTGCCGTTCATGGCGCCGCCGGGTGAATTCACGCTCGAACTTACCGCGTACGACGCCGCGGGCCAGGTGATTTCCGTGCGCGGCCCCGAAGGCGGGGAAATGCCGCTATCGGCAACCTGCGTGTTCCGCGTCGAACACCCAGACCCCGAACTCCCCCAGCAAGATAGCCCAGAAGACGAAGTTCCCGGGGAAAACGATTAAGGAAAGAATTCGCATATGGCATGGCTCATGATGCTCACGGCCGCGTTTGGGGCCCCCGATGTCTTTTTCATTACTGTGGACACGCTCCGCGCCGATCATTTGGGAATGTACGGCTACGAGCACCCCACGTCGCCCAACCTCGACAAACTGGCTGCCGAATCGCTGGTGTTCACCGATTGCGTGTGTGAAGTGCCCTTGACGTCCCCGTCGTTCGGTGCAATGCTCGCGTCGCAGTATCCGCGCAGCACGGCTACGCCGCGCAACGGCATGCCCATGCCGTTGTTTGTACCGCTGATCACCGAGCGGTTTCAAATGGCCGGCTATCAAACCATTTGTATCCAAAGCAATTGGACCTTGAAGGCCGATCTGTCGCAACTGGACCGGGGATTCGATATCTACGACGATGATTTCCATGGCAGGCGATGGGGCGTGCTGAAAACAGAGCGCCTGGCCGATGAGGTGACCAAACGCGCCATCGAAGCAATCGAGAATCGCGACCCCGATCGGCCGCTGTTCTGCTGGATCCACTACACCGATCCCCATGCGCCCTACCGGTTCAAGCGGCGCTTTAATCCCTGGGGCGTGCCGTTACGCCGTCTCGGCGAGATCGAACAGACGCGCGCGCGCTACGATTCCGAGGTCGCCTACACCGACCACCACATTCAGAAAGTGCTCGATATTCTCCCCAAAGAGAATGCGTACATTCTGTTTCTTGCGGACCACGGCGAGAGCCTGCACGAGCACGGCTATGTCGGCCATGGCCGGCGCGTATACCAGAACAATATGCGCATCCCGCTGTTCATCCATGGCCCGAGCATCGAGCCCGGCGTCACCGACAGACCGGCCCGGGGCCTCGACATCGGCCCGACCTTGCTCGGGCTTGCCGGTTTGCCCCCGATGCCGGGCATGCAAGGTCTCGATCTGCTCAACGATGAGGTGCCCGAAAGACGGGTGCGGGTGGTCGAGACCTACGGGGGCGCTGTGCCCAACCTGCCCGGCGCCATGGCCCTCATGGGAGACCAGCCCCCGATGCGGCAATCCGTTATTGACCAGCCGTGGAAACTCATTGTCGGCGGGTCGCGTACAGAGCTGTACCATCTCGAGGACGACCCCGGCGAACTGCACAACTTGGCCAGCGAGCGGCCCGCCGAGGTAGAACGCCTCAAGAAGCTGCTCGACGAGTGGGAACGCGACGTGCCGCCCGCCGACCCGCAAGAGGTCGAGCTCTCCCCCGAAGATATCGAGGCGCTTGAGAACCTGGGTTACATCGACTGAGCCAACTGCTGGCGAAGATGGGGCAGCGGATCCACCGGCCGCGCGTCGCGGTGCAACTCGAAATGCAGATGCGGGCCGGTCGAGCGCCCTGAAGAGCCCACCTTTCCGAGCAGGGTGTCACGCGACACCACATCGCCTGCCTTGACCAGCCGGTCAGAAAGATGCCCGTAGCGGGTCTCGGTCCCGTCTTCATGCTCAACAATGATCAACCGCCCGTACGAGCCGCGCCATCCGCTGAAAATGACCCGCCCCTCGTCAAAAGCATAGACCTCCGTACCCTTCGGGGCGGCAAGGTCAACGCCGTTGTGTTGATGCGTGCGCCCGGTAAAGGGGTCTTTTCGCACACCGAACTCCGAGGATACCCACGCAGGTCCTGCCAGCACCCGGCCGAACGGGCTTTCCGCGCTCGCGGATTGTTCGAGCGCGGATTCGCGCCCAAGCCCCTTTCCAAGCGCCTCTCTGGCCTGCATGGCCGCTTTTCTGCTTCGCCACGACACCGGGTTCGAGCTCTCCGCCGGACCGCCCTGCCGCACCCGGCCTGCTCCCGAGATGCCTGCCCGATTGCCGGCTACGCGTTCAACCGCACTGCCGGGGTGATGGCCTGTTTCCAGGTCCGGCAGCTCGAATACCTGACCGGGAAGGATAAAATCGGGGTCGGCGATTCGGTTGTGGCGAGCAACGCGCCGAACCGCATCGGCCACGGCGCTGTCGTGCGCCGGAAGACCCGATCGCCGCAGGTGAGCCCGGCAGATTGCCCAAAGCGTCTCACCCCTGCGCACGGTGTGCGCACGCGGGTTGGATGTACCGCTGCGTGCCGCGTCGGCCGTATGCAACGTTTCCTCAAACGTTGCGGAAGCCGTGATCGAACGGGGTTCGACACGCACCGGAATGGCCCGGGTCAAGTGCAGAGCTGTCGCTGTTAAGTCCATGAGACTCCTCGGGCTGCTATTTCCCCAGCCTCAAGGTCAGCAAACTCCGTGCCTTGCACCGCATATGAGCATAAACCACTGAAAATCAATGGCTTGTGCGGATGCATGATCGAGGTGAGGCAGTTTCGTGGTGGAAATTTCTGCCGTGTACCCGGCGAAAAATGCAGAGCACAGCGCATTGGTGTATGCCGCGCCTCCCGTGCTTCGGAACTACGGTGCGTGCGCACGCCAGTTACACCAGCGCTCTCATTCTTGAACGGACCGCGCGCGGGCCAAATGCGAAAGACAGGGACTGTACCAATCACGCAGACCGCGTGGCGCAAGCGGCGAGACGGGACTGCCCCGCCGTTCTTCGCGGCCATTCGGCATATTTGCAGTCTATGGACGCAGTCTGGTATTCCAGGTATGATAAGAGACGCAGCCAAATGGGGAGATTGTGGTGGCTGAGGGGGGTAGGGTCTGCACCAATACCGCCGGGGGCCTCTCGGCCATGCGTAGAATGACAGGAGGAAATTGTGGAAACTGAAACCAAAGCTCGTAAGCATCGCGGTACGCACCAGATCATCACGATGCTCCTCGTTTTTGTGATGGGCATCATTCTCGGCTGGGTGCTCAAGAGCGGCCAGACAACCACCGAGCACGTGCCGCCTTCGGTTTCGACCGTCGTTCCAGACGAACCCCGCGAGACGGAAAGCCCCCCTGATACTCCCGAGGTAGAGGCGCCCGATCGGTTCGAGGTATCCGAGGTCCCTCGCGTGCCCGCCGAGACCGACGCGCCCGAGCCGGAGCCAGTCGACACCATTGAAGATGTGTGGCCTGCGCGGCACCTGTTTGTGGCCGTCAACGGCGCAACGCTCGACGACGAAACCAGAGCGCTGCTCGCGCAGCTTAAACCGGGCGGAATTGTACTACTGGACGACAACATCGAGAACCGCAACCAGACCATCCAGCTGGTAACAAGTATCAAGGAAGCGGTGGGGCTTGGCACAGAGCTTCACGATCTGCCGCTGATTGCGGTCGCGCAAGAAGGTGGTGTGCTGAACCGGCTCAACCTCGAATTCGCGCCGGGGGCGCCCGAACTGGCCGCGCAAGGAGACCTCGGGGCCGCAGGCGAGACGGGCCGCCAATTCGCCCTCTCGTGCAGAGACCGCGGCATTGGCATTTTGCTCGCGCCTGTGCTCGATGTGGTTCTGCCGGGCGCGCCCGAGATGATCGCCGCGCGCAGTTTCGGCGAGAACCGGGAAGTGGTCGAAGCCATGGGTCTGGCCTTCGCCGACGGCGCCATGCAGGCAGGGGTAGCGCCTATCGTAAAACACTATCCCGGCCACGGAGCCACGGCCACCCAGACCCCTTCCGGGCTGGCCGTCATCGAACTCGAGCAAAGCGAAGAGCTGGCCAGGATCCTGTTCCCCTTCGCACAGGCCGTACTCGCGGGCGTGCCGGGCATGATGGTAGGCCATATTGCGGTCCCCTGGCTCGATGAAGACCACCCCGA
>SLSB01000511.1 GCA_007130675.1 Candidatus Hydrogenedentota bacterium
CCCGATGGGCGGCTCCTTCTGCGTTGCCACGATACGCTGTGATGTTTCCATGTGAAGCCGTAGGCGGGATGCCCGAAGCGAAGGGGCGGGGCCATGGGTCTTATGGACCTCATGATGGATGGAGCGTCGCTGGTTGGAGACGGTGGCGGCGGATCACTGGTCTCAGACTCGGAAGAACGTCTTCTTGCGATAGAGATGGAGCAAAATCAGCCACACGATCAGCAGCGCAGTGAACGAAACAACAAAGGGGCCCGCTCTGCCCAGTCGTTCGGCCAGATGCCCGACAAGCCCCTTGCTGATGTGCTGAAAATCGATGAGATGGGTCGCGACGTACACGCCGATAGCATTCATGCCGATGACAACAAACGGAAACGCCCATTTCCGGTACTGCTTTACGTCGATGACCCAATAGAACACCGCGAGTGACAGGAAACTCCAGCCGCCTGCCCAAAGCGCCATCGAGCTGGTCCAGATGTGTTTGATGATGGGAGACCACAGAGCCCAGACCCAACCCGCCGCGAGGCAGCCAACACCCGCCGCCAATAGCATGAGGGTCTTCTTGTTCGGCGAACGGTCTGACCGAAGCACGTGGCCCGCCAGGCAGCCAAACAAAACACTCGCGGCAAACCCCATGCTGCTCAGCACCCACGTGTACTTCGTGCCATCGCGAAACCGGCCCAACACCGCCTCATCAACGGACATCGCAACGTTGACGTAGGGCTCGAGAACTCCGGCGCCGTGTCCAGGAATCGGCACGAACGCCAGCAACCCCCAGTATCCGACCAGCAACGCGCCCGTGGCAATGACCTGCCCCTTGATGGATACGTTCAGCAGCAGAAGGGTGGCAACCAGATATCCCGACGCGATGGCCTGCAGGGTGTTCGAGTACAAATACAGCCGGGAAAGATCGAATCGCAAGAGATTGCCCTGCACCATCATTCCCAGCACCCACAGCAAGATGATTCTGCGCACAAGCCGAAGATACAGCCCTTTCCGGTCGTGGTCTGTCCCCGTCCATTTGGCCAAAGAAAAGGGTAGAGAGGCGCCGCTCACGAACAGGAACAGCGGCATGATGAGATCCCACGCCGTGAACCCCTCCCATTCGACGTGGCGAAACTGGTGAGCCAGCCACTCCGGCACGGGATCGACGAAGATCGCCACAAAACCCAGGAACACCGGCGCGCCCCCGATGATCCACAGCATGTCGAATCCTCGAAGCGCGTCAATCGAAGCAAGACGCTCCTTGGGCTTCGCAGGAAGGCTGTCCAGCGGTTTCTCAGATGGGAGGTTCGTGCTTGCGGATTCCATACGCATCCCCCGCCTCGGTTCGGGCACCACCAGTATGCAGACATGCCCGCACAAAATGCAAATGGCGGGGGCGGATTCAAGTTCCAAGAACGCGGCAGGTTGCATCCGGTTTAGTTTTTAAATAATTGGGGACAGCAACCTATTATAAGGCATTCCGGTACACTGTGCCGAGGTCGGTAGGAGGCCATCCGCAGATGCCGCAGATTGACGCAGATTTTGAAGGCGTCGCGAATATGATCGGTGGTTGGGGTGTAGTATCCTCAGCGGTGGTGTGTGGTATCTGTCTTTGAACAACCAATCCACGAAAAGAGCGTAGGCACAATTCTTTGTGATGTTGGCGCGAAAAATGGCCTTGGAGGTCAGCTCCGCGATACGCTCGTCTCTGACAACCGCCATATTCGAAATCATTGTTCTTTACAGAGACAGGAATTGCGAAGGCCGAAGTCCGGGCAGGTTTTCATACAGGCGTTGTTCAACGATCATGTCAACAGGGCAATTGAAAAGCTGATTGCAGAGTCCATGGATGATCGCGTCCAGAAACCAAAATCGACCGAGAGACGCCCAAGGATTTGGATATTCATCTCGTTGTGGACAACTACTGCATACACAAACACGAGAAAGTGAAAGCGTGGCTCGCACGGCGTCCGCGATTTCACGTTCATTGCACGCCAACCGGAAGCTCCTGGCTCAACCTCGTCGAGTGCTTCTTCGGCGAACTCACTCAAGACGTAATTCGCGAAGGCAGCTTCACCAGCGTCCGTGAGTTGGTCAGGGACATCGAAACGTACCTGGCCAAGCGCAATCTCCAGCCCAAGCCCTATCGTTGGCGCGCTCAGGGCGAAGCTATTCTCAAGAAGATCCAGCACGCACGCAATGCCTTGGACCAAGCACAAGCAGAATCTGGTTAATGTATGCTATTTGCGACTCAGGACACTGGGGAGTGGCTCCGGCGAAATGGGCTCTTATCTCGTAGTCAGCAGCATGAGCGGTTCGGCGCCCAATCCATGAACCACCAGTAACTGCAGGGGTTCTGTCCGCTCCGGCGGATGGACCTTGCGATAGCCCGGCCGCCTCATCGATTTCGATGGAGCGGCCTGATGCAGGAAGTCTCTATTCCGCTCTGCTCGCGAGATAGTTCGCGCGCCCTTGTTGCATGTATTCCCACACCCCGACACGCCAGGTCTCGACCCGCTGCTTTTCGATATCACTGGAAGCCCGGCGGACGGCCTCGTCCATAAGCGCGCCGAGCTCGGCCATGCGCTCTTCCGTGCCCAGATAGGTCCAGGCGATGTGCTCGTTCTGGTGGTGCTGCATTTCTTCTGTTCGCACTTCGGCGGGATAGTTTTCCGGATCGCTGTAGATGGCCTCGATGCGGTCATGAAACTGCTGCATGGGTTCGGCGGCCGCGCCGAAGTAACGGGTGAAGAATTCGCTGAGAAACGCTTCGATATCCGCGGTGGGGTCGTCGTAGTATTTCATGGCCACGTAGTAATCCACCTGTTCGCCGATGCCGCACATGAACACCCCCCTGACCCCGTCGCGGGCATAGCGCTGCACTTCGCGGGCCACGTTGCGCGCACTGAAACCCGGGAACGCATGCCAACCCTGAATGATGGCGGGCTCCATGGGAAAGCAAGGGTAGGTCCAAAGGTATATAGGGCGATCTTTCGCATCAACCCACGGCTGATAAAAGTCGCGGTCATTCTTCATGATCAGGGGCGCCCATTGGTGACGAATTTGAAGGCAGGGAGCCACGGAGACATTGGGGGCCAGCTCGAATTCGGTGGGCCGGTAGGAATAGACGTGATACGCCAGGGTGGCAATGAACTTATCCGGGTGCGTTTGGGCCACTTCCTGCGCAACCGCGTTCACGAAACCAAAGAAATAATGCGAGGCAGTTCCAGAGCCAAAATGTTCGCCTCGATGGTTGTCTTTGTCCATTTCCAACGCTTCCTGGCAATTGTCACATTTGCACCAGTTGGCGTTGTCCAGGGGAATGACGGCAAAATGATCGCCCATGGCAACCTGATATCCCTTGAGGCCCTTGCCGTCGAAGTAATCGCGCGCGTCCTGGGCCTTTTGCCGAATCAGGTCAGGGTTGGTATAGCAGAACTGCCGTTCCCCCTGGAGCATAGTCCAGCCGTGCGAGAAGTAATCTTCACGGCGCGCTTCAAATAGTTCCGAATCCCAGTTCAGGAAACGGTCCTGATAACTGCGGAAGGAATGGTTGCCTGCCCATTTTTCGCCGCCCACCCGTAGCCGCCGCCAGTAAAGATTCAACTGGTCGCCCGAGGGCCTGTTCCACTGGGCGTTTACAATGGGCCAGCCGCCGCCGGTCCCGTGGCGGTGTTTGAGGGCCGGGGCTCGGCGGATGTTCTCCCCTGTAATCGTTAAGGTATCGGTTTGCGCATAGACCACATTCAAAGGGGTGGGGCCATACCAGCGCACGCCGCAGAAGCGCTCGAGGAAATCATACACGGCGTAGCAGGTGCCTTGGTCGTCGAAAATGCCGGGCAGGGTGATGCGGTTGGCAGGGCCTGTTTGTCCGGTTGCCGCGGCATAGTCGATCTCCTGCCGCCATGCATCCAGGGGAATATAGTCGGTGCCCATGCCCAGTTCGGCGCGGTTTTCCGGTGTATCCTCCCAGTCGCGTCCGGCCAGTATGACCGTGTCTTCATGGAACTGGATTACATACAGCTGGGGCTCGAGGGCGCGGGGGTTAACGCCGAGGGCACGCGTGGCTGCCGTATCGCCTACCAGCAGGCGAACACCCGAAACCGGCTGTTCCTCATCCAGAATCGGCACCACGCCGCCAGTGATGAGCTGGAGATGGTGCTGCAATTCGAGCGCGGCCAACCGGGCAGACGGCGTAGGGTTGACGGCGGTGATGATCGAGGCAGACGCTTCCCCCTGCTCGACCAGGGTCACTGGCGCGGCCGAAGCCTGTACACACAGACTCCCTATCATAAGGGCCAAGGTTACTCCCAGGAAGACATGCTTTTGCATGAAGAGGTCCTCTCTGGTTTGCAGGGAGGCATGTGCTCACCCTGCGCATACGTTGTTCATATTGAACTCACCAGTTTGCGGCGCGCAGTTGCCGTCTTGCGGCATTCAGCACACCCGGCAGTCAGGGCGCCGTCACGGAGGCTGTCGAATCACTACGAAGGCGCTCGACCAATGCCGCGGTTTCGGGGCGAATGTCGAGTTCGCGGTCTGATATCGCGGGCCGTGTGACGTCACGGGTATAGTGGCCGGATTCCGGAGCGCCGTGTTCCCAGGGGTCCTTGTCGAGCCAGCTCGTCTGTTTGCCATGCAGCCGAAGAGTGCCCGCATCAAAATCAACGACCACCCGGCCCCACAACGGCTCGGCATAGCGCACCGTCGGCACGGGCGAATACCACACATACGAAGTGCTGTTGATCTGGATAAAGGGAATGTTGTGCTTGATCAACATGTAATCCTGATGATTGTGCCCGGAAAAAACGGCCATGATCACGCCGGGGCGTTCCTGTTCCGCTTGTTCGAGCACCGCCATCACTTCGGCGCTATTCTCCAGGACCTCGATCGGCTGGTGGATGAACACGAGCACGGGCCGGTCGGTCTCGGCCAGTTGCCGCGCCAACCATTCCTGCTGTTCATCGCCGATGTAGGCGGCATACCCCTCGCCCTCGCCGCCGGGCTCGTTGGCATCCAACACAACCCCACGGATCGGTCCCTCGTCGAAAGTGTGGTACCGCGCCGGCATCCCCAGCCACGCGGCGACGGACTCGAAAGTGTGGCCGCCGTCACGCTCGTGGTTGCCGAGAACGTGGTACGTCGGGCCTTCAAACGTGTTCCACAAATCAAGCATGGGCTGGCCGTCCGAGGGTTTGCAGAAATCGCCGAGCTGAATGATGAAGTCGACTTCGCGCTCGCGCATGTCGTCCAGGAATGCCCGCACAAAATCCAGCTCGACCATTCCGGTGCCCGGGCGTGCCCATTCGAGAACCCCGTAATGCA
>SLSB01000667.1 GCA_007130675.1 Candidatus Hydrogenedentota bacterium
AATTGCGGGTCAGCGCGAATCGCAGGGGAAGCATCGGTTTGAGCGAAGTCAGCGCAGGGTGGCTTCTGTACCGTGTTTTCGGCGGTATTTTGCACAGCAAAACGAAGCAAGACATGGTGTCAGTGTCTTTTCCCCATGTCCGGTGGATTTCGATCCCGATCCCGATCCCGATTGCGAGCACGATGGGAGTGTTCGAACTGCCTTTCTTGGGTCAAGGGATTGCGCGCCTCGAGAAAAGGCGGCGGCAAGTCATTGCACTCCAAGAATGTGGATAGGGTTGGTGTAGACCCACGGGGTCCATTCGCCAAGGATGTCTACCTCCGCTTCGATGCGGTATTTGCCGGTGGCGTTGGGCTTCCATTCGAGTTCGCGGCCTTCGGCCTGATGCACGGGCTGGCCGTTGTGCACGACGGTAAACCGGCAGGGAACGGGCGAGGCCGCCCGCAGAAGCAAATCCGGGCGCATTGCAATGCGCTCGCCCATGACCGCCTGTTCCGTGCCGGATTCGGCCATGTAGATGAACCCGCGGCTGTCGGCCAGCATGTCGAAGCCGATGTACACGCGCCCTTGCCCGAGTGAATCGAGAATGGCATCCTTCGAGAGTTCGTGCGCGAGAATATGGGTGCTGACAAATCGCACCATGCGTTCGTAAGGGTCGAGCTGAAAATGGAACAGCTCGCGGCCGGCCTCGAGCCGGCCGAACAACACGCGCAACCCGAGGCGTTTCCACCAGTTCAGGCCGTACTCGCCGATAGTCCTCGGGCTCGTATCTTCGATGAGCAGTGTGCCGTCTTCGGTATAGTATAGGACGACACCGACGTTCTGGTGACAGTCGTTGGCGGCAATGCCCACGATGTCGCGGTCCATGTTTAATTGGTCCCACCGCGCGAGAATCTCGGTTTGCCGATCAAAAATGGTGCGGACCACGTTGTCGGGATACTTCCGGATGCTGAATAGGACGTCGCCCAAGAGCGAACCCAGCCCGTCTTCATCCTTGACGTCGGTGTGGATGTTGTAGATTTCCATCCCGACGAGCTGGGGCAGGTCCCAGCGCCGTTCTTCCTCGGTATGCGCGAAGAAAAGCAACCCGCCCAGGTCTTCGATCTGCGCGGCCAGCACATCGAGGTCTTCGCCGCAATTCAGCACCGTATCCGGCGGCAGGCCCCACGGCATGAATCCGTCGGACATTTCGAATCCCGGCACAAAAAGAACGCCGTCGACAATTTTGTCCCATTGGAGCGAGTAGTCGGCTTTTCCGTCAATACAATGGTCGGACATCAGGATGAAATCGTGGCCGGTTTCTTTCAAGACGCTCAGGATTTCCTCGAAGGGCACCTGCGAATCGTGCGACAAATAGGAATGGCTGTGGCATATGCCCTGGTAGGCGTTCCACCCGTCGTCGAGCGTGACGTCGATGCGTTGCGCCTCGAGTTGTTGCCACGCCCTGGCCTCGCGGGGAAAGTGCACAAACCGGTTGTAGATCGCGCCCCGGAATACGACCACGAAGGCGAGCGCCAGCACTAAAATGAGCGCGAGAAACGCCCGCAACGACCACCGGACAACAGTTCGCGCGAGCGAGCGCTTGCCGCCGCGCTTTTCAGAAGACGCTGTCGTCATAGCAAATCCTTATCCTGTGAACTCCTGTGCCAATTCAGCAATTCTGCCGATGCGCCTAACAATACCGAATGGAAATCAGACACGTCCATTGTGCCTGTTCGAAATTGTAGGACCGGCGCTTCTACGCTGCGCACAAGCCGAGAATGGCCTCGATTTCGGCGGGGCCGATGTCGCCGCGTTCACCGAGGATTTTGCCGCGCGCGCCGATGCGTTTCGCGGCTTCTTGGTAACCGTCGGTGATGCCGTATTCGTTCAGGCGGGTCTTCACATCAAGCGAGCGGAAGAACGCTTCGGTTTTTTCGATTGCGGCGTCGATGCGCTCGTCGTCCGAGCCTTCGGTGATGCCCCACACGCGTTGTGCGTATTGGAGCAGCTTCTGGCCTTTTTGTTTGCGCTGGTGCCGGAGCATCGCGGGATGCACGACAGCGAGTGTCTGGGCATGATCGAGCCCGAACAATGCAGTCAGCTCGTGGCCGATCATATGGGTGGACCAGTCCTGCGGCACGCCGCATGAAATGAGCCCGTTCAAGGCTTGGGTCGCGGTCCACATGATGTTGGCGCGTACGTCGTAATCGTTCGGATTTGCCATGACCTTGGGTCCCTCTTCAATGAGGGTGAGCAAGATGCCTTCGGCCTGGCGGTCTTGCAGCGGGGCGTTGACCGGATAGGTCATGTATTGCTCCATGACGTGGATATATGAATCGATAACGCCGTTGGCCGTCTGCCGCGGCGGGAGCGTGAACGTGGTCTCGGGATCGAGAACAGCAAACTGGGGATATACCTTTTCGCTGTAAAACGCCAGTTTTTCGTGAGTCGAGTCTCGCGAGATTACGGCGTTGCCGTTTGATTCGGAGCCCGTGGCGGGCAAGGTCAGGATTCCGCCCAGGGGGACGGCGTCCGTGATAGGAGCGTTCTTCGTGAGAATGTCCCATGGGTCGCCTTCTGGAAAGCGCATGGCTGCCGCGATGAATTTGGTGCCGTCGAGCACCGAGCCGCCGCCCACGGACAACAGAAACCGGGCGTTTCGTTCGTTGCCGAGTTCGGCGGCTTTCATGAGGGTCTCGTAACGGGGGTTGGGCTCGATGCCGCCGAACTCGACCACCTCGAATCCCTCGAGCGCCGCAATGGTCTGGTCGTAGACCCCGTTGCGCTTGATTGAGCCGCCGCCGTAGGTCATCAGGAGCGGGGTGTCTTTGGGAATCAGCTCGGCAACTCTTGCGATCGTGCCTTTGCCAAAAACGATACGGGTTGGATTGAGATATTCGAAATTCTCCACGGTTTCTCCTCCGAAAAGGTTGCACTACCGGCCCGGTGTGCCGGGCCACAAAACAGCGCTATGTTACCACGTTTGATGGATTATGATCGCCGGCCATGCGCCAGGCTGTTACGAGGCGACGTCATAGCCGGCTTGGCGCACGATCTCGGCGAGGGCGGCTGGGTCGAGGTTTTCGCCGCGGACAATGGCCTCGCCCGTTTCGAGATAGACTTCGGCACTGGATACGCCGGGGGTTTGGCGCAGACCGCGCGCGACGGATTCCGAGCAATGCTCGCAGGTCATGCCCTTGATGCGCAACTGGATGGCTCCGTTATCCGCGCCCTCGGCCCCGGCTAAGGCGATCGTTTCGAGCGGGCGGGATATTTTCTTGCCTCGCCAGAAGCTTGCCGCGATGGTCACGATGAGAATCACGGCCGCGAGGTGCTGCCACCAGGCAATCGTCATATGGTGTGTCATGTGTTCCATGTGCATGCCCCACGTGCCGAGGACCCGCAGCGCGGCATCGAAACCGAGCCCTGCCGCGAGTGCGCCTACCGCCACGGTGCCCAGATACACGGCCGCCGTGCGTTTGCCCAGAACCTTGAACACGGTGGCAACGGTGGCCGCGTTCGTGGCGGGTCCGGCAACGAGAAACGCCAGCGCCGCGCCCGGCGACGCCCCGAGATGGATGAAGCCCATGGCAATCGGGATCGACGCGGTTGCGCACACGTAGATTGGAATGCCCGCCGCCATCATGACGAGCATGGCAAGAAAGCCGCCGCCCAAATACTCGATGAACAGGCCCTGCGGCACCAGCGCCGCGATAAGGCCGGCCACCAGGATGCCCACCGCCAGCGATTTGCCGATATCGCGCGGCAGCGTGATATATCCATAGCGGAGCGCACGCACCCACCGCGCCTCGGTGTCTTGCGCCTCGCCGCATTCGTCTGTGCATTCGGCGTCTTCGGCATGCTTTTCGCGCCTCTCGGCCGCCGTTTCGGGTTCGACAATAGACACAATCGTTCCGCCAACGCATCCCGTGATGAGCGCAACCAACGCGCGAAAGACCGCAAACACGGGCCCCAGCATCCCCCATGTTGCCGCAATGGAATCCACCCCCGTTTGCGGGGTTGCGAGCAGGAATCCGGTGGTGGCCCCGCGCGCTGCCCCGTGATTGCGGATGGATGCGGTCACTGGGATGACGCTGCACGAACACAGCGGCAGGGGGATCCCCAGCAGGACGGCCTTCAGGACCGGGGCGAGGCCCCGGCCGCCGAGATTGCGCTCGACCCAGCGTGCCGACAGAAATACCGAAATCAGCCCGGCCATTAGGAAACCGAACAGAAGATAGGGGGCCATGCGCGCGGCAACGTTCCACATCTCGAACAAGACTTGCTGTGTAGATTCAACGGCAACCATGTGACAGAATTACAACCCTTTCATTGCAGACATTTCGGGCTGCTGCCCGAATATCGGCTTTTTGTGCTGTGCCTTGCCCATCATACTATAAACAGTCATGGGAGCACGGATTATTCGCGCCGCAGGCTGCTGCGAGCTTCAGCGGCAACCGCGGCGGCCTTTTGCGCACCTTAAGCGGTCAGGAGACCTCGAAATTGCTCGTTACGGGCGCGTAGATGAAACGTCTGACCTCATGCCGGGCGCCCGGGTCGTCAGACGTCCGGCACAAGGCCGGACGCTACAGGGAAAGCGGCGATCGTGGTCGTCTTGGACCTGGACTCTGGCTTGCCGGGACGGGCGGCGGGAAACCGTTCTATGGAAAATGTGGACTTACGGATTTCTGAGGGTATGTTAAGAGTTTGTTTCGTGCAATATGCGGGGCCTTCTGTGCGTTGAAAAAGGAGGGAGCGGCGGGCTTTCGCCCGCCGCTCAGTGCGGGGAGTGTCTGGAAACTCAGGTCCGTGTTTCTTGGCGCAAGAGGGTCACGGTAATGAGCGTTACACGCTGAAACCATTGGGCTGCGGTCTGTTGGTTTCAAGCTACTCAACTGGTGCGAACCGTTAAGGCCGGGGCTGCGGAACTGACTTCACGGTGCGATGAAGTCGGCGGCCCGATTCGCTTATGCAAGCTCCAGACACCAAGGTCAATTTAGCACAACATATTGTGGTTGTCAACCCCCTTTATGAAAAAAATTTGCCCCATAAGCCAGCCTTATGCACCCCATAAAGTGCGCCAATTCGGCACCTTGCATACAACCGATTGCGTTTGCTCGCCATAATGTTGAAACGAGCTGACCTGCTTCCGGTTGAAGTCCAACCTATATTTTGTGGTTGCACAATCCGATTTATTCGTATACAGCACAAAAGGACCACGCGGATTACCGTGGTCCCTGCACGTCGGTAGGAGGATGTTGAGCCGTTACGGAGGCCTTATTCCGCGCCGGCCCATGTTGCCTGCGGCGGCGTTGCGTAATC